>JBBDVI010000133.1:0-5017 GCA_040903465.1 Flavobacteriaceae bacterium | reverse complement strand
GGTCAGAACAACTCTATAAAATATGGGAATTGGATAAAGAAGAATATACACCCACAGTTGATAGCTTTTTTGAATTTGTTGTCCCGGCAGATAGAAATAAATTTCATTTGTATGCAAACAGGCCCATCGATAATATTAAGGAACAGAATATTCAATACCGCATTATCACCAGTACAGGAAAATTAAAATGGATTCATCAGTACGGACAAAGAGTAGATGATAAAAAAAATAAACACACTGTTTTTAAAGGTACCATAAGGGACATCACCGAACAAAAAAATCAGGAAGAAGCTATACTCGAGTATAATGAAAAATTACAAACAGCTCAAAAAATTGCAAAATTGGGCTACTGGGAATTTGACTTTAAAAATGATGAACTAATATGGTCTGATCAGGTATTTGAAATATGGGAAAAATCAAAAAATTCGTTTACGGTAACCGCTGAAGCATTTTATAACACCATTCACCCTGATGATTTTGAAGCTTTTATGAGAGAACAGAAAAAAGCATTGCAAGGTGAAAAAGCTTTGGAAAAAGAACATCGAATCGTACTTGATAATGAGAAAGTGAAATGGGTGTTGGAGCGGGGCGAACTGGTTTATGACGATGAGGGTGAACCATTAATTTTTGAAGGGACGGTGCAGGATATCACCAGTCAGAAACTGATTGAATTGGAACTCAGGGAGCAGAACTATTTTATCAAAACAGCTATCGACAATCTCCCTGTAGGTATAGCGGTGAGAAATATTGATACGGGGAAGTTTACCTTAATGAATAAAAACTTTACTGAAATTTATGGATGGTCAAAAAATGAATTCCGGGATGTGGATAGCTTCTTTGATAAGGTATATCCGGATTCTGATTACAGAAAAAAAATTAAGAACCAAATATTCAGTGACCTTGCCAGTAAAGATTTAAAGCGAATGCAGTGGGAGGGTTTGCATGTCACTACAAAAACAGGAGATAAACGCATAATTAATGCCCGAAACATTCCGCTGTATGATCAAAATTTAATGATATCCACCGTGCTAGATGTTACCGAAAAAGCTCTGGCAGAACAACGACTTGCTGTCAGCAATGAACGGTATGAATATGTAACCAAAGCAACTTTTGATGCTATCTGGGACTGGGACTTTACAAGCAACAATATGTTTTGGGGCGAAGGTTTCAAGAGCATCTTTGGACATAAAGTGGAAAATACAAACCCTGATTTCTGGTACAGCAACATTCACCCAGATGATTTTGAAAGAGTTAAAGGAAGTCTGGAAGCTGCCATAAAAAACAATGAGCGCAACTGGGAAAATGAATACCGCTTTAAACACGCAAACGGTACATACAGGTTTGTAAAAGACAGGGGTATAATATTGCGAAATGTAGAACGAAAAGCCCTCAGGATGATTGGCGCACTTCAGGACATCACCTCCCAGAAAGAATATGAAATGAAACTGCTTGACGTAAACCAAAAGCTACGCAATTTATCTGCACACCTTCAGGAAGCCAGAGAAGAAGAACGCATTTCCATTGCACGGGAAATACACGATGAATTGGGACAACAATTAACCGGTATCAAACTGGATGTATCGTGGCTTAAAAATAAAGTAGATACAAAGTTTCCCAATGATAGTGAAAGAACCGTCAGGCTTATTGAAAATATTAACAAAACAATCAATGATGTCAGGAAAATAGCCTCACATTTGCGCCCCGGTGTGCTTGATGATCTGGGACTGGAAGCAGCCATAGAATGGCAGACCCATCAATTTCAAACACAAACCGGTATTAAGTGTACACTGCATTTTGAAAATGTATCAGGAAACTTTGGTAAAGAAATAAACACAGCAATGTACCGCATTTATCAGGAAGCCCTCACAAATGTAATGCGCCACGCAAAAGCAACAGAAGTTGAAACGGTTTTTAAAGAGAAAGACGACATCCTCACCCTGGAAGTAACAGACAATGGTATTGGTATCGGTGAAGCCGATAAAAACAATACGTTCTCCCTCGGTATAACAGGAATGAGAGAACGTGCCCTGATGATTAAAGCAGATTTTTTTGTAAAAAAACAAAAAGAAGGCGGGACAAAAGTAAAAGTTTCTGTAAATTTAAACAGCTAAATAATAAACCATGCGAATTTTGATTGCAGACGACCACGCAATCCTGCGTAAAGGATTGATTGAGATTCTTAATGAGTCCTATGCATCTTTGCACTATTTTGAAGCATCAAATGGTATGGAAGCGCTACAAATAGCCCGAAAAGAAAAGCTGGACCTTGTTTTGCTCGATATTTCCATGCCGGGTCGCAATGGTCTTGATACACTCAAGCAGTTGAGGGCAGATGGTAACAAGGTCCCGGTATTGATCCTTAGTGTTCAACCGGAAGATCAGTATGCTATCAGGGTCTTGAAGGCAGGAGCTAGTGGGTTTCTTAATAAAGACAGCGCCCCTGAAGAATTGTTAAATGCCGTGCAACAAGTCATGAACGGCAAAAAATATATCTCAGCATCACTTGCTGAAAAATTGGCAGATTCACTCACAACCCCTCTCGATAAACCCCTTCATGAAATGTTATCAGACCGGGAGCTTCAAGTGGTACAATTCATAGCCTCCGGAAAAACAGTATCTGATATCGCACGCGAAATCAATCTCACTGTCAACACGATAAGTACATATCGAGCCAGAATACTGGAAAAATTACACCTCAACAACAACGCAGAAATCACGCGTTATGCACTTGACAACAACCTCGTTTAGAGTGCTTGTAGTATTAACCACTACAAACCATTCATAGTAACAACTATTTTATAAATCTCACCTTTCCCGTTTCTTTGCAGAGTAAATTATTCATAATAGATAATTGTGTTAATATTTTATAACAGGCTCCTGATCATGGAAACCTATCATCCCCAAGATTTCACATTCCGGGGGCCTGTTAATTAAATTAGTAAAAACAAGCTGAGAAGTGCTCGTTAAGGTATTGATTTTTTAAAAAATTTTTAAAGACACTAAGGTAGTTTTTGAGCTTTTTTTGATATAGGGAAAAAATTAATATTGAGTACTTCTTCAGCTTTTTTTAATATTTAAATATGAAGTTATTTAAAATCAATAACAAGATCAAAATCTTCCTTCTGGTGTTTATGTACGCCATATTAATCTTATACATTCTCTAATTGTAGTTACATCAACTACATCATCTTCACAGTGTCAACTATTTCTTGTTTGTAAGAATTATCTTAAGTTTGTACTTGTAATTCATCCCCAAGCCCCAATGAAGTTAAAAGTACTATCTATTGATGATTCAAACACCATTACAACACACCTCAATTATCTATTTCAGGATATTAAGGAAATAGAGTGGGTAGGTCACGCATTTGACTTAAGTGAAGGAAAAAACATCCTGCAGGTACAAGCTCCGGATGTGGTTTTATTGGATATCATGGTGAGTGAAGAAAGTGGTTTTGAAATGCTTGATTATATTAAGAAAAATTACCCGGGTATAAGAGTCTTTATGCTCAGCAATTTATCAGATGAGATTTATATTGAAAAAAGCCGCCGCATGGGTGCATGTCATTTTATTGATAAATCTTATGAATTTGAGTCCATTCCAAAATTATTAACAGACGCCCTTCAATTGAAAAGAAACTTGAATTAAGCTTTTTTAATCTTTATTTAATGGTGTGTTAACTGAGTTTTAAGATTGTCAACGCTAATTTTACTTAATAATATTCAAAAAAACAACCATATTTTAACCACAGTCCCAAATAAAAATGATACTTAATTCTAAAACAGCTTATCGGGAATTTGACTTAACACCTGCATACAAAAAATTGTTGCAGGGTTTAGAAATTCCTTTTGATGCAATTTCTGAAATTAACGTGTGGAATAAACCCGGTTACAATGAGGTTTTGTTGATTTGTAATTACGAAGGCAGCATTCATTTTCTCAACAATGATTTTATCTCTCTTAAGCGATTTGCAGACAACGGTATGGAGAACAAAAACTCCATTCTCGACTTTATTCACCCTGAGGATGTGCTGTTAACAATAGAGAACCTCGTGTACCTCCTTCAGGAGAAAACAGAGAGTGTTGTTTTTGGAGCCCGGTTTTTATGTCGCCCCGATGAGTACCATTATACAAAATGGCATGTGGGGTACTTACGCGGTATGTTTTACTTCTATCCACTTGATGTTCCGGTTACTGAAATGCCTTCCCTCAATGAGTTTTCACAAAAAACTACACAAAGCAATAAGGCGAATGTAACAAATGAAAAAGGGGTTTTTTGGAAAAAAGAACTCGCCGAAACACTTAATGCCTGGGACAAAACAATACTGTATCAGATAAAATCCTGTACCCGGATATAACCCTCATGTAGTACATACAGCGACAAGCCTTTCAGCTTTTCTACTATTGAATAAGGATTCATTTTAACACATCTTTATAATCTTAATTTTATGCTTGATAAATGCAATTAAAAGTCCTGTCAGTTGATGATTCTGCAGCTATTGCAGCGCATCTCAAATGTTTGTTTAATAGTTTTGAAAATATTACATTTACCGGCCACGCGTTTACAATAAATGAAGCTAAAACGTTCATGAAATCAGACAGTCCTGATGTTGTTATCTTGGACATTGCCTTAAAGGATGAAAACGGCATGGATTTTTTGGCTTATTTAAAAAATAACCACGCTGAGGTGAAAGTGATTATGTTGTCTAATCAAGCAGGCTTGTTCTATAAAAATAAAAGCAAAGAAATGGGAGCTGACTATTTTCTTGATAAGTCATATGAATTTGATAAATTGCCTGATATTTTAAATGAATTAAAATCGGGTTAACCTACTAGCCTCAAAAAACCCCCAGATATCCCCAAAATGTCAAACCTTCAGAACCAAATTTTAAATCCCGAAAATAAAATACGTGTAGAAGAGGACAGCCACATTACTGTTTTAGTGCTCGACCACAAGGATTCGTTGCTTCTTATCAAGGAGGAATTGGAGATTCTACAAAACTTCAATTTCAATTTTCAT
>JBBDVI010000132.1:0-5033 GCA_040903465.1 Flavobacteriaceae bacterium | reverse complement strand
GCCCAGTAAGCGATTTCAGTGAAAGCGAGGACGTTCAGTTTATTGGCATGGTTTTCTTTTTTATGACCATCACTTCCGTTAAAGTTGCCAATGCCTGCACAAAATACGAGGAGGTCAAGTCCGCCAAGGGCAGTGACGAGTTTGTTTAAATGCGGGGTGTTTTCTTCTTTAATCGAATCAAAACAGGCGGTGTGGATGTTGTGGGGGTCGGTGGCTTTTATCGCTTCCAGAAGGTCTGCCTCCGGGGCGGCAATGCCGAGATGGTAATTGTTTTTAAGGAGGATTTGGCAGAGTTCTTTTCCCATACCCGAAGTGGCACCAACGATAATAGCTTTTTTCATAGTGTAAAAATCAGATAAGTTCTTTTTTAAAACAACGGCTGCTTTTGACGGCAGTATATTGTCCGTAATTTGGGATGCGGTTATAACCGTTTTTTTGATAGAGGGCGATGGCTTCGGGATACTTTTCTCCGGTTTCCAGGATGCAGTGGGTATAAGAAAGTTCGCGCGCCCATTCCTCCAGGTGGTTAAGCACGGCAGTGGCGATTCCCCGGCCACGGCATTCGGGTGAAACATACATACGCTTGATTTCGGCGGTATGGGTGTCATAGTGTTTAAAGGCACCACAGCTCACAGCGGTCTTGTTATGGTAAGCCACAAGCACCTGTTTGATAGTGTCTGTCTTGTTGTATTGTGCGTGAAAGGCATGTTCATCGCCGTCACGAACGGCCAGGTCTGCATCGAGGTATGCGACAAGGTGGAGAAAATCCTTGTTTGCAGAAGTGGTTCTGACAAATGTATTCATAGTTGGTTGTTTAGGTTTTAAAAATACAAAATACCTAAGAAACAATCGTACGGAATGTGAGATTTACACGGGGCGTGCTTATTTTTTTGGTGGGTGGCAAACGATGCAGCCAGTGGGTTTGGGTAGAGCCCTTCATAACCAGTAAACTACCGTGGTCCAAGATGAGTCCTATGGTTTCTTTGGTCTCTTTGTGCTTGAAGGCAAACTTGCGTTCTGCACCAAAGCTGAGCGATGCGATAGCACCATTTTTTTTCAGGTCTTTCTCACCGTCGCTGTGCCAGGCCATGCCTTCGTCGCCGCTGTGGTATAAATTAAGCAAACAGGAATTGAAGGTCTCGCCGGTTTCTTTTTCGGTGACGGTTTTTAATTCTTGCAATTCCGGTGTCCAGGGAAGGGCGTGTTTGGTGGTGTTTGAGTAGGTATATTCAAAAGGACGGTCACCATACCATGCCACTTTGCGTTTGGTTTGTATGCGTTTTCCGAAGATGACGGCCTCGTCATTCTTCCAGGCGATCTGGTTCAGCAGGCGTTCCAGATATGCATCGGCTGTGTTCAAAGGAAAGATGATGCCGTGGTAATGAACCGCACCGTCTTGAGGAAGGAGGTTTATAGTGGGGTCTGATAACTGACTGAATAGGTCCATGGGTTGTTTCAAAAGATAAGAGTCTCAAGATACAAATTATCGAGCACTCTTTTTGAATGCAAAGCGTTAAAACAAGGGGTAGGTTCCTGGTATTAGAAAGCCTATAGCATGATTGTTTATCAATCCGGTGTCTTTAGATCGTCAAGAAGCATTTTGTATTTCTTCTGCTTGGCTTTCCAGCGGTCCATGGCATATTGCTGCATGTCTTCCACCTGGTCTTTTTCATCTACAATCTCGAAGCCCAGCAGGGTTTCAATAATATCCTCAAGGGTTGCAATACCGGCCATACCTCCATATTCATCAGAGATTAGGGAGATTTGTTCTTTGCGGTTGAGCAGTTCTTCCCAGGCATTAAATAAGGTGGTTTTTTGCGGAAAGGTGACAATGTCACGGCGAATGTCCTTGAGTTTCAGATCGAACTGGTCTTCAGCAAGTTTTTCAAATACCAGTTCCCGAAAGACATAACCGGTTACGTTATCTCGGTTTCCTTCGTAAATGGGTATCCTTGAAAAGTGTAAAAAGTCTTTGTTTTTAAGGAATTCCTGAAGTGTCATATCTTCATTGGCAATCACGACCACGATGCGCGGTGTCATAATTTCAGATATTTTGATGCTCTTTAAACGGATTAAATTCTGGATGATTTTATTTTCTTTATCGGCAAAGATACCTTCCTGTGCACCAATACTTGCCAGTACCGATATCTCTTCCCTGCTGGTGGTAAGTTCTTTTTCTTTTCGCGAAAGCGCTCGTGTCAATACGCCTGATATCACTACCAAAGGATAAGTGATAAACATCATAATGTTGACCGTTTTGGCGGTTATACCCATGAGTTCTTTAGAGTAATTGGCGCCCAGGGTCTTGGGGATGATTTCCGTAAAGACCAATATAAGGATGGTCAATACAGCAGAGACAATACCAAAATAAGCATCTCCAAAAACAATAGTTGCTTGTGCTCCAACGCCCGCTGCACCCACCGTGTGTGCCACGGTGTTCAAAGACAATATTGCCGAAAGGGGTTTGTCTATATCATCTTTGAACTTGATGAATGTGGTTGCAGCTTTAATGCCCTGATCGTGTTTTGCTTTTAAATAAGAAAGGGGTGTGGAGAGTAAAGAAGCTTCAACTATGGAACAAACAAAAGATGTAATTAATGCAATAAAAAGATAAACTAAAAGAAGTGTCATTTAAAGGTTACTGTTTAGGTCTTGATTGTGGGCACAAAATTATATTAAAAAAGTGTTGATTTGCATTATTTTATGAAAAAATATACTTGTTTTTAACATATGGATATTCTACAGGTACTTTTCTTAACCCTCTGCAATCAAATAGTTTAGGGGGCCCTTAACCAAGGAGTATAAGGCTCTCGGTGTTATGTGAACTGAGGTGGACTGAAAAAGAGTGATAAGGGCTTACTTTTTTTTGTTCCTGCGGTTATAATTCTTATCTCCTTTGGTGAGTGGTTTTTTGTATTTCTTGGCGATTTCGCGACGGTAGGAACCGCCGAGGTTTTCTTTTTTGTTCTTGTCTTTTTTATCGTGAAAAGCGGGTCCCGGGGCGTCTTCATCGTTTTTGTTGCGCTTGCCGGGGTTGTTGATTTCCTTGATGACCGGGCGCTCTTCATAGGTGAGCTTTTCAGAGATTTCAAGGCCTTTGGGCAGGGGAAGGCGGGTAACCTCTAGTTGCATCAGGGATTCAATGGCCTCCAGGTTGTTTTCTTCATTGGGCGTCGTTAACACTACGGCATTCCCTGTGCGTTCTGCACGACCGGTACGTCCTATTCTGTGGATATAATTTTCGGGATAATCTGGTGTGTCAACATTGATAACGTGCGATATGTTTTCAAAGTCGAGTCCGCGTGCCATAACATCTGTTGCTATAAGGATACGGTTTTCGCCTGCTTCAAACTGCCTGATGCTGCGGATGCGATAGTTTTGTGTCTTGTTTGAGTGAATCACACAGAGTTCTTCCTTAAAGTGTTCATCCAGCAATTCAAAGAGGAGGTCAGCTGTTTTTTTGTTTTTCACAAACAACAACACCTTGAAATAGGTCTCTCTGTCTGAGAGCAAGGTGAGCAGCAGGTTCACTTTTGTGTAAAAGTTGGGAACGTGGTAAACGCTTTGGTCAATATTTTTGAGGGGTTCGCCGCTCAGTGCGACAGATACCTTTTCGGGGTTTTTAAAGAACACCGAGAGCAGTTCTTCCACATCTTCAGTCATGGTAGCAGAAAACAAGATGTTTTGGCGCTGATGAGGAAGGATGTCAAAGATGTTCACCAACTGATGCCTAAAACCCAGGTCCAGCATTACATCCACTTCGTCAATAACCAGTTTTTGAATAGACTTGAGTTGCAGGACCCTGCTTACTGCCAGGTCATACAGCCTTCCCGGCGTAGCGACAATGATATCGAGACCTTCGGCGATGGCTTTTTTCTGTGTGTTGATATTTGTGCCGCCATAGACGCCCAATACTCTCAGGTTTGAATATGCAGCGAGTTTTTCGGTTTCTTCCACGACCTGCAGAACAAGTTCGCGTGTGGGAACCAGCACCAGCACCCTGGGATTCTCCTGTCTTGAGAATGGCAGCAACCGGAGAATGGGTAGCATATAAGCTATTGTTTTTCCGGTTCCCGTTTGGGCGATGCCCACCATATCACGCCCCGACATAATCACAGAAAAGGATTTTTCCTGAATGGGTGTGGGGGTTACAAATCCCAAATCTGAGATTGCGTTGCGCAGCGGGGTACTTAAATTTAATTCGTCAAAAGTCAAAACACATACTATTTAGGCCGCAAAGGTAAACTAATTTAATGTTCCTTTGAAATAAGCTTGTTTCATAAAGGAAAGGTTTCCTTTTTTATCTGAGACTCTTCGGAATTGAAAAAGGTGATTTCATAAATTTTAGGTACTTTTGAAATAAAAACAAGTATGAAAAAGATATTGGCATTTGCCGGTTCCAACAGCAGCACTTCCATCAATCACCAGTTGGTGAGCTTTGCAGCATCAAACATCACGGCAAACAAGGTGAAACTCATAAAATTAACAGATTTTCCTTTGGAGATTTTTAGCGAAGACCTTGAAAAAGAAAAAGGATATAGTGTGAATTTGCGTATGCTTTTAAATGAAATAAAAGAGGCTGATGCGCTGATGATTTCTGTCAATGAGCACAATGGCGGACCGTCTGCATTCTTCAAAAACATTCTCGACTGGCTGTCGCGCATTGAGTATAAGTTTTTAGACGGTAAAAAAGTATTGTTGATGAGCACTTCCACCGGTGAGAAGGGTGGTGCAGCTTCTTTTGAATATGTCAAGTCAAGGATTCCGCGGTATGGCGGTGAGGTTATTGAAAGTTTCAGTTTTCCCTCTTTTCCTAAAAACTTTTCAACCACAGAAAACAAGATAAACGATGAAATCCTTGCCATCGGGTTTACAGATGTACTTCAGAATTTTGAGCATCAAATAAGTCAGTAATTGCGCACTATAAAACATATAGCCTTAGACGACGTAAGTGAATTTAAGACGCATTTGTTGCGCTGGTCACGTCAGTTTCAGGAGGTGGTCTGGCTGGACTCAAATGCAGATGATAACCT
>JBBDVI010000131.1:0-5038 GCA_040903465.1 Flavobacteriaceae bacterium | reverse complement strand
ACATATTCCTTATGCCATTTCATATGATTTGTAATGAGCAAGAGTGCTGCTGCACATAAAATAAAAGTAAAATATACAGGAAGTTCTTTCTTTAAAAGTGATTTTATGGGATAGTGAAATTAATTTTTAAGGTTACTGTAATTATAAAAAAAGTTTTTACTTAAACATACCTTCCATTCCCGGAATATTGGGCATGCCTTCTTTCGCGACAGCGGCAAGTTCTGTTTCGTTGACTTCAGTAGCTTTTTGAATGGCTTTGTTGAGTGTTAAAACGAGATAATCTTCAAGTTGCTCTTTGTCATTGAGAAGTTCGTCATCTATAGAAATGCTTTTGATTTCGCGATTAGCGGTTATAGTGATATTCAACAAACCGTCATTACTTTGTTCATCGACTAAAACAGTATTCAGGCGTTGTTTTGTTTCTTCTACTTTCTTTTGGGTTTCTTTGAGTTTACCCATCATTCCCATTAGGTCTCCAAACATATTTTATATTTTAAAAAAGTGAATGACAAATTTATTAAATTAGCTTATTACTAACTAACAAAAACTTATGAAAATCATTACCTCACTTTGCTTGCTTTCGCTTATTTTTGCCACCTCATGTAAAAAAACAGATTCCCCGCAAGCAATGAATGAAATCACTCCCCCGTCTGTAGAAAAAAAAGAAAAAGTTTTAGAAATCCACGGTGACATAAGAATTGATAATTATTACTGGTTAAATGACCGTGAAAACCCTGAAGTGATTGACTATTTGGAACGTGAAAATGATTATTATGACAAAATAACCGCCCATTCAAAAGATTTTCAAGCTTCGCTTTTTGATGAAATGAAAGCCCGCATCAAGGAGGATGATGAGTCTGTTCCATATTTATACAATGGCTACTATTATATAACCCGATATGAAACCGGTAAAGAGTATCCTGTTTACATTAGAAAAAAAGGTTCGCTTGACGCTGAAGAAGAAGTTCTTTTTGATGTTAACCAAATGGCAGAAGGACACCCATATTACCAGCTTTCAGGCATTAATGTGAGCCCTGACAATACTATGGTTGCTTTTGGGGTTGACACAGTAAGTAGAAGAAATTATACCATTCAGATAAAAAACCTGGTATCAGGAGAAATATTTCCCACAAAAATAGAATTAACAACAGGCGGTTCCACTTGGGCAAATGATAATAAAACACTTTTTTATACCCGAAAAGACGCTCAAACCCTAAGATCTGATAAAATTTACAGGCACGCACTGGGCTCTGACCCCATTCAGGATGTGATGATTTTTAATGAAAAAGACGAAACTTTCAGAACATATGTATATAAGACAAAATCTGATAAATATCTTGTTATCGGTTCAGGTAGTACAATGACTTCAGAGTACAGGATACTCGATGCAAACACCCCGGAAAACGAGTTTAAAGTTTTCACTCCCCGGCAACGAGGTGTTGAATATGGAATAGCCCATTTTCAGGACCACTTTTACATACTTACCAACAAAGACGGAGCTACCAATTTTAAATTGATGAAGACCCCTGAAACCAAAACCGATTCAGAACACTGGGAAGATGTTATCGCACATCGGGAAAATGTGCTTATTGAAGATTTTGAAATTTTTAAAGACTATCTGGTTGTGGGTGAGCGGGATAATGGATTGAACAAAATTTATATACAGCGTTGGGATGGAACAGATGCATACTACTTACCGTTTGATAATGAAACCTACACGGCATATATGACACAAAACCTTGATTTTGATACAGATACTTTACGTTATGGGTATAACTCATTGACAAACCCTGCATCTGTTATTGATTTCAATATGAAAACCAAGGGGCAAACTATTATGAAAGAGCAGGAAGTCCTTGGTGGAAAATTTGATAAAAACAACTATGAATCAGAACGCATATGGGCAACTGCTGAAGATGGTACAAAAATACCGGTATCTCTGGTCTATAGAAAGGGAATGAAAAAAGACGGGAGCAACCCGCTTTTACAATACGGTTATGGTAGCTATGGATCTACCATAGACCCTTACTTTTCCACTGTTCGGTTAAGTTTAATGGACCGTGGTTTTATATTTGCCATTGCCCATGTGCGTGGTGGTGAATATTTAGGAAGGCAATGGTATGAAAGTGGCAAACTACTTAAAAAGAAAAATACCTTTTCAGATTTTATTGATGTTTCCAAGCATTTAATTGCTGAAGGATATACTTCAAAAGATCATTTATATGCATCAGGAGGCTCAGCCGGTGGATTATTAATGGGGGCTGTTGTCAATATGGCTCCTGAATTATACAATGGCGTGATTGCATCAGTACCTTTTGTTGATGTGGTTACAACAATGCTGGATGATACAATACCATTGACTACAGGAGAATATGACGAATGGGGAAATCCCAATGAAAAAGAATACTATATGTATATGAAATCCTATTCGCCTTATGACAATGTTACTGCCAGGGATTATCCAAACCTTCTGGTCACAACCGGATTACACGATTCACAGGTGCAATACTGGGAGCCTGCAAAATGGGTGGCAAAATTGAGGGAATTAAAAACAGATGATAACATATTATTTCTTAAAACAAATATGGATACAGGCCATAGCGGTACTTCAAAACGGTTTGAATCGTTGAAAGAAGTAGCTGTTGACTATGCGTTTTTATTCGGTTTGGAAGGAATTAATGAGTAATTAAAAAATTTAACCTAAATTTGCAAGGTTTTACAAAGTAAATGAAGTTCCTTTTTTAATTTATGACTTCATTAGTTTTTAAAAATATTTCTCTTTTATGAAACAAGAAATAAAAGCGTATAATAATGTTCTTGAGCTAATAGGCAATACACCTCTCATAAGACTCAATAATATTACACAATCCCTAAATGGTGAGTTTCTTGCAAAAGTGGAAGCTTTTAATCCAGGACACTCCACCAAAGACCGAATAGCACTATACATCATTGAAGAAGCCGAGCGGAAAGGTATTCTGAAACCAGGAGACACCATTATTGAAACCACCAGTGGAAACACAGGTTTTAGTATTGCAATGGTGAGTGTTATTAAAGGTTATGAATGTATCCTTGCCGTAAGCTCAAAGTCTTCAAAAGACAAAATTGATATGCTAAAGACAATGGGTGCAAAAGTGTATGTATGTCCGGCAAATGTAAGCGCTGATGACCCCCGTTCTTATTATCAGGTTGCTAAAAGGTTGCATGAAGAAATAAAAGGATCAGTTTATATCAACCAATATTTCAATGAGTTGAATATCGACGCACATTATAAAACTACAGGTCCCGAGATTTGGGAGCAGACTAATGGTCAAATCACACATCTGGTAGCGTGTAGTGGTACGGGTGGAACCATTTCCGGTGCAGCCAGATTCTTGAAAGAGAAAAATCCCAAAATTCGTGTAATCGGGATTGACGCATATGGATCTGTATTGCAAAAATACCATGAAACCCGTGAATTTGACGCCGAAGAAATCTATCCTTACCGCATTGAAGGATTGGGCAAAAACCTGATTCCTACAGCTACAGATTTTGATATCATTGATAAATTTGTAAAAGTTACAGATGAATCAAGTGCCCATACCGCAAGGGAACTGGCCAAAACCGAAGGGCTTTTTGTGGGCTACACCAGTGGTGCGGCTATGCAAGGTATCAAGCAACTGGCAGAAGAAAAAGAGTTTGACAAAAACAGTAAAGTGGTTATTATATTTCCTGATCACGGTTCCCGTTACATGAGTAAAGTCTTCAGTGATGACTGGATGAACGATCAAGGCTTTTTTGATAGCAAAAATCTTGAAGCAAAAGAAACAATAGAATATATTAAGTAATTATACACTCATAAATACATAAACATCCGCTAAAAACGGATGTTTTTTTTTTGCTTTAAACCATACTGCTAAAAAATGATTATGCCATACGGATTAATTTAATTAATTTTGTCGGGTAAAATCACTAACTACATATGAGAGATTTATTTGATAAAATCTACAAAGACAAAGGTCCCCTTGGAAAATGGGCAGAACAAGCAGAAGGTTATTTTGTATTTCCAAAGCTCGAAGGACCTATCTCAAATAGAATGAAATTTCAAGGACAAGAAGTTATTACCTGGAGTATTAACGATTACCTTGGTCTTGCAAATCACCCCGAAGTAAGAAAAGTAGATGCTGAAGCTGCTGCAAAATATGGTTCAGCATATCCCATGGGCGCTAGAATGATGAGCGGGCACACAGATTTGCATGAAAAACTACAGATTGAACTGGCAGCTTTTGTACAAAAAGAAGCCGCATATTTATTAAATTTTGGTTATCAGGGTATGGTATCTACCATTGATGCTCTGGTATCAAAAGATGACGTTATAGTTTATGATGTTGATGCACACGCTTGTATAATTGACGGTGTTCGTTTGCATTTGGGCCAGCGCTTTACTTACAAGCACAACGATATGGAAAGTATCGAAAAAAACCTTGACCGCGCCACTAAAGTTGCTGAAAAGACCGGCGGAGGAATCCTTCTTATTTCTGAAGGCGTTTTTGGAATGCGTGGAGAGCAAGGAAAATTAAAAGAAATCATTGAGCTAAAGAAAAAATACAACTTCAGGTTTTTTGTTGATGATGCCCACGGTTTTGGAACCCTTGGTAAGACAGGAGCAGGAGCAGGAGAGGAGCAAGGCGTTCAGGAAGGCATTGATGTTTATTTTGCCACTTTTGCAAAATCAATGGCAAGTACAGGTGCCTTTATAGCCGCAGATGAAGAAATAATTAATTATTTAAAATACAATTTACGGTCACAGATGTTTGCAAAATCTTTGCAAATGGTTCTTGTAGAAGGAGCATTAAAGCGTCTTGATATGTTACGCACAATGCCGGAGCTTAAGAACAAGCTTTGGGAAAATGTAAATGCTTTGCAAGGCGGTCTTAAAAAACGCGGATTTGACATTGGAACCACACAAAGTTGTGTGACCCCTGTTTATTTGCAAGGTAGTATTCCTGAAGCAATGGCTTTAGTTAAAGATTTACGTGAAAATTTCAAAATTTTCTGTTCT
>JBBDVI010000130.1:0-5043 GCA_040903465.1 Flavobacteriaceae bacterium | reverse complement strand
CGGTATCGCCGGCTTTGGTTTTGGAAAGCTCAGCAAAATCATTATCAACAAAATCAAGCTGGACTTTGAAGGGTTGTACCCGGTGCTGGTGATCGCCCTGATGTTTATCACCTTTTCTGCAACAGATTTTGTGGGCGGCAACGGCTTTCTTGCCATTTACATCTGTGCGGTTTATCTGGGCAATCAGGACCTCATACACAAAAAGACCATCCTCAAAATGTTTGATGGTATGGCGTGGTTGATGGAAATTGTGCTTTTCCTCACGCTGGGCTTGCTGGTGTTCCCTTCCCAAATCATTCCTTATATGGGCATCGGGCTGCTCATATCCTTGTTTCTTATTGTGGTGGCAAGGCCGGTGGGTGTCTTTCTCAGCTTGATATTTTTTAAAATGAAACTGCGGAGGCGGTTTTACATTTCGTGGGTGGGCCTGCGGGGTGCCGTTCCCATTGTGTTTGCGACCTATCCGCTTTTGGCAGGTATTGACAAGGCCAATATGATATTCAATATCGTGTTTTTTATTTCGGTTACTTCCATTCTCATACAGGGCACCACCTTATCTGTTGTGGCCAAATGGCTCAACGTGGCCATGCCCGAAAAAGCTAAAAAAATAACCGAAATGGACAAACTCATACTGGATTTGCCCAAATCATCCCTTCAGGAGTTTGAAATCCTGCCCGATTACCACGCGGTTGACAAAAGAATTGTCGATTTAAAATTCCCGCAATCAGCTTTTATCGTGATGATCAAAAGAAACGACGAATACCTGCGCCCGGGCGGTTCCACAAAAATAGAAGCCAAAGATGTACTGATGGTGCTTGCAGACAGTCAGGAAGATTTTGAGAAGGTAAAGCATTCACTGTACAACCCCTACTAAGCTTTCAAAAAATTGAATCCACTGATGTGCTGAAAACCCGGCACTGACACACATAGTTCTTATAAATAAAAAATACCCTTTCCTCATTGAGGGCCTGCTATCCTTCTTGAGCCTGGCTGCCTTTTATTTTTGTCATTAATTAAAATGTCCTGTATTGTACACTATTGTCCTGTTTTGATCACTATTGTACACTATTGATCACTATTGTCACAAACGGGCACTTTTTAGGGGGTTTTCTCCCAGTTTTCTCCCAGTCTTGTTGCAGTAAGCTTTTTAAAAAAACAATTTTTAGGAACAATCCCCGAAGGAAACTGCAACCAAGGAGTGCTTTTAAAGCGGGTATGCCCGTATTGTATGCCCCTGTATGCCCTCCAATAGTTGCCTGTATGCACTTTGAGGTCTTTTTTTACCGTGATACAGAAACCCGTAAAGGGTGTGTGGATTTTTAATGTAGTTTTGTTAATGGGGGTTTTTAACGAATTATGGTATATTTGGTTTCAGAGTACAGTTAAATATATCAAGTATAGTTGATAGGTGAGTATGGGTGATTGATAAAGATTCAGTATTTAAACGAGTTGTAAGTATGTTGAAAATAGACACTTTGAGATTATTAAAAAACATAATTTTATTTCAGAAAAAGATATTCTTCATATCATATATTATTTCAATAGTAATCGGAATCTTATTTGGGTTTGAACCTCAAACAATTGGTTTAAGTTTTTTATTTATTGCGCCTGTTACTCAATACTTTTTTTACGAAATAAAAAACAAAAATCAATACTATTATTACTATAACTTGGGGTTAAGTAATGTTATGCTCTGGGTTTCCACATTTGTTATTGCTTTAGTTAACTTTCTGATATTAACCATAATATGAATAAGCTTCACATAGACAGCGTAACAAAATCATATAATAATAAAGTCATATTAAGTGATGTTTTTATTTCGTGTCGAAAAGAGGAAATTATAGGGTTAATTGGACGAAACGGTTCCGGAAAATCAACGCTTTTAAAGATTGTGTTTGGAACTGAAAAATCTGATTCCAAATTTGTCAAAATAGGAAATACGTTCATACGAAATATATCTGATGGAAGAAACCTGATTAACTACTTGCCACAAGATAATTTCTTACCAAATAACATATCAATAAGGTCTTTGATAAATTTGTTTCTTGAGAAAGAAAATAGTAACGTATTATTTAATAACGAGCATATTAAGCCATTATTAAATAAAAAGAATCAGGATTTGTCTGGCGGAGAAAAGAGAATAGTTGAAATTCTTTTAATTATCCATTCAAAGGCAGAATATATTCTACTTGATGAACCTTTCAATGGGGTGAGTCCCATTATAAGAGATTATATTATAGAGTATATTAAGTCTAATAAATCTTCAAAGGGTTATATTATTACTGACCACGACTACGAAAATGTTATTAATTTAGCAGATCGTATTGTTTTCTTGCAGAACGGGTTTTTAAAAGAAATTAAAGATAAAAGTGAATTGGTTGAATTAGGATATTTAACAAGAACTGCTTACGAGAATGTATATATAAAATAGCGAATTAAGCACTAAAATGAAGGTTTGAACTTAATTATTAAGGTTTCAATAAACACGAGCTCCCCACCCGCTCTCCGAAGTTTACAACTTCGGAGCACACAATAGACTTCATAACACGCCATCCCTCTTTAAGCGGTCTACACTCATTTACATTCATCTTATTCCCTAAAAACATTGCATTGCAATGTACGTCAGCGTTTTAAAAAATTAACACTATCTTTGATCAATCCCTTTGATTAATACCTTGTTTCTGTATTATTTACAAGCTCTGTTAAGTGCAGCAATATTGTTATGGCAAACCTGATAAAACACTAACTAAATATAAAACCAAAACGTATGAAACTATTCAAACCAACCTTTAAGAAACTTGCTTGTTTACTTTTGGCAGCTGTTGTAAGCACTGGCTTCCAGTCGTGTAAATCTGATAAAAAAGAAGCTGCAGAAGAGCCGGAAAAAGCAGCTGTTATAGAAATCATTACAGAAGATATGGAATTTCAGATGCAGGATACCATTCCAGCAGGCTGGAACACCTTTCATTACAAAAACCAGTCACCACAAACCCATTTCTTCCTAATTGAGAAATACCCCGAGGGCAAAACACTTGATGATGCACTGCAAGCAGTCGTGCCGGTATTTTCTGAAGGAATGGACCTGATTAACAAAGGCGAATTTGACGAAGCCATGGCTACCTTTGGCAATTTGCCCGAATGGTATGGCGAAGTGCAGTTCCTAGGAGGTTCCGGTTTGCTGTCTCCTGAAACAACAGGTGAAAACACGCTCAAGCTTGAGCCGGGTTATTATTTGATAGAATGCTATGTAAAAATGCCCAATGGTGTTTTTCATACAAGCATGGGCATGATAAGTGACTTTGTGGTTGCTGATAAAGACTCCGAAATAGATGAACCCGAGGCCGGTATTGCTATAGAGATTTCTGGCGAAGGCGGCATTGTTGTCAATGATTCCATAACTGCCGGAACACATACTTTTTCGGTATTGTTTAAGGACCAAAAAGTGCATGAAAACTTTGTGGGCCACGATGTCAACCTTGTTAAACTCGAGGAAGGTGCCAACCTTGAAGTACTTGAACAATGGATGAACTGGGCAGACCCCAAAGGACTTATAGAACCTGCCCCCGAAGGATTTACCTTCCTGGGCGGTGTGAACGATATGCCGGAAGGAGGCATTGGTTATTTTACGGCCACACTGGAACCAGGCAACTACGCACTGATAGCAGAAGTTCCGAATACAATGGAAAAAAATATGCTGATAACATTTGAGGTGGATTGAGTTGAGGAGGCTTGTTGTAAATAAACTTTACCTCTTCTCATCCCGAACGAATGTGAGGGATCTCATCTGAGTAAGCATGTACAGCTGGGTAGTAGATGATGGAAATGAATGACCATGGTCTCCTTTTGATTGACGAGATACCCGCCTACGCGGGTATTTTATAGAGGGATATTCCCGTGCTTACGGTCAGGACGATTCACTGTCTTGCTTTCCAATAAGCTAAAAGCCTTCAACAGCTTTCTGCGGGTTTCACGGGGCATAATGACCTCATCGATGAATCCGCGTTGTGCGGCTTCAAAGGGCGTGGCGAACTTCTCGGCATATTCGGCTTCTTTTTCCTTGAGTTTAGCTTCGGGGTCATCCGCTTTTTCTATTTCTTTCCTAAAGATGATTTCGCTGGCACCTTTGGCCCCCATCACGGCGATTTCGGCAGTGGGCCAGGCATAGTTGAAGTCGGCACCAATGTGTTTGGAGTTCATTACGTCATAAGCACCTCCGTAAGCCTTTCGGGTAATCACGGTCACTCTCGGGACGGTGGCTTCGCTTAACGCGTAAAGCAATTTGGCACCATGCAGGATGATACCGTTCCATTCCTGATCAGTTCCGGGAAGGAAACCGGGCACATCCACCAGCACCAGTAACGGGATGTTAAAGCAATCGCAGAAACGGGTGAAACGGGCTGCCTTTTTAGAGGCCTCCACATCGAGCACACCTGCAAGTTGCAAAGGTTGGTTGGCGACAATACCGATGCTCCTTCCGCCCAGACGGGCAAAGCCCACAATGATGTTTTCTGCATAGTCCTTGTGGATTTCAAAAAAGGAATCGGTATCGATAATGCCTTTGATGACGGCGTGCATGTCATAAGGTTTATTCGAACTGTCAGGCACTATGGTTTCCAAAGCGTCACGGTATTCTTCCTTGGGTGTAAAAGGGAGTTTTGCCGTTGTCTCCTTGTTGTTTTGCGGAAGGTAGCTCAACAGTTTTTTTAGGTCTTCCAGACAGGCAATATCACTCACCGAAGTCACATGCGTCACCCCTGATTTGGTAGCGTGGGTGCTCGCCCCGCCCAGTTCTTCTGAGGTGACATTCTCATTGGTCACGGTTTTCACCACATTGGGACCCGTAACAAACATATAGCTGGTGTCTTGTACCATCAGGGTAAAATCAGTCATCGCAGGCGAATATACCGCTCCACCGGCACAAGGTCCCATAATGGCAGACAACTGCGGGACAACCCCTGAAGCTTGCACATTGCGGTAAAAGATATCGGCATAACCGCCCAGCGAACGCACGCCTTCCTGTATGCGCGCCCCGCCGGAGTCGTT
>JBBDVI010000129.1:0-5081 GCA_040903465.1 Flavobacteriaceae bacterium | reverse complement strand
TAACGGGTATTTTTCGCGAAAGCGTTGCAGCGTCATAGACACAGGTAAATGTATTCACATTTGAAGTGCCCTTGATATAAAGAAAGCTATCGGTTGTGATATGAACCGTTTGCTTTTTTGAGGTGTTATTTCCTGTAAAAGAGAAAAAAAGTAAAGCGAGCAACAGTGGGATGTATGTTTTCATTTTTTCAGGATTTAAAAGGTTATTATTCTTAACGAAACCGGGAGACTCGATTGAAATGTAATAAAAAAGGAGGGGGATTCAAAAAACCCTCCCTCCTTTTCATTGAACTAAAACAAACTTAGAAACTAATAGCTGCTTCAAATACAATACCATTGAACTTACCGTCGTGGAATTGAGTACCTCCAGCAAATCCTTCATAGTTTTGAGTTACATATTCAAGTTTAGTAAGGATGTTTTTGGTCATAAACCATCCGGCACCAACATTTAATCTTGTGATATCGATATCGCTTCCTGTTCCAATTTGCTCACCGCTCACCTGATTGTATCGTCCACCTATGTAAAAGTTTTCGTTGGTGCCAAATCTATATAGAGCCTCTGCACCCAATTGGGTAAACGCTCTGGTTTCTTCTTCTGCATCAGCTTTACCTTCTGCTCTTTCAAACATTCCGAAGAACTCAAAGCCTCCGTACTTCACAAATGGGTTGACCATTATTGAGGTCATCTCGTTTGTTAAAGCAGGGTTGAACCTACCAGAAAAGTTATTTGACCCTTCTGCTTCTGCAGGGTGCATTACCAAATAATATCTGGCTCCTGCACGGTCACCTCCATATAAGTAAGTTCTGGAAGTTTGAGCTGTGTGGTATACAGAACCTGTAAGTCGAAATCTTAAATCGTCGTTGATTTGTTTATCATATCCTAATTTTGCCAATACTGATGGACTTGTCTTGTTAGAATTCGCCACAGATTGATTAAGCTTTCCGTTTGTGGCGCCAAGCATCATTAAGAAACCATTTCTTTGGTAGTAAACTTCAGCTCCTACTTCAGTTGTGAATGCATCCATTATATAGTTTCCAACAAAAGGATTATATAAGGCCATCGCATTATCTGTTCTTCTGAAGTGTGCATCACCATAGTTGTTTTGCATATGACCAAACTTAATCGTTACATACTTCATAGTTTCAGCCATAAAGCCTTCACTTATAAAGTTAAAATTATCAATTTGCAAATACCCACCTTTCACATAGGTTTCAGTATGGTGACGTGAAGAAAGATAGGTTCTTAAGTGCATTCTTACACCATCTGCAAGAGCGACATCAAGATCAAGGTTTGCTGTTGCCAGGTTGAAGTTACTTCCAATTTCAACTAAATCAACTCCACCACTGTTTTCGTGATCAATTGCTTGAAATTGAAGCGCAGAGGCTCCACCTATTCTAACTTTCACACCATCAAAAGTTGAGATGGTGTCTTTTGGGGCTTCAAAAACGTTGATACCGTCTTTGTCGGGACTTCTGAAGTTGTCAAGATGTCTTTTATCTTGAGCAAATGTTGTTGCGGCCATTAAGAGCGCGACAATTAAAAGGGCTGATTTTTTTATGGTTTTCATAATTTTGGATTTTAAAAAGTGTGTGAATTAATAAATTGTTTAGTTATAGAGCGTTTTAATTATATGTTACTTTGTATTTGATAGTAAGGGCATCACCAGTTTTTATCGTTCCCATCATGGCTGTGGGTGGGTCTACATTAAAGGTTGTCATTTTTATGCCGGCTTCTCCACTAAGGGTGACTTTTTTACCGTTAACACTGGCTTTGAACGTGAGTGGCACTTGCTTAGTCACTCCAGATATGGTAAGGTTTCCGCGGGTTTTTATTTCATAAGTGTTAGCTGCAATCTTATTTACCACGATACAACTTGTCATCTGATAGATAATGTTTTTGTGTTTTGAAGTGTTCAGGGCTTTGTATGTGTTTTTGTCCATACCCCCTTTACCACTTTTCAGACTCTCTGCTACAATTGAAAGCTGCAGTTTTTCCACATTTGTGATTTCGTTGTTTTCCATAGTGAAAACTGCGGTTCCGCTCATGGTTTCAGCTTTAATATCCCAGTCATGAATATTGGATGTTCCAAAGACCGTGAGTTCGCTGGCAGCATTGTTAAGTTTCAGTTCTTGTGCAGTGGCAAACTGAAAAACAGTCATTACTGCTGTAAAGGTCATTGCTAGTTTTCTAAAGTTTGCTTTTAACGTTTTCATTGTATATTAATTTAATTGTTTATTCTGTCATTTTGATGGTACAAAGTTGCGACACAAGTGCAGATTAAACTATGACATTTATCACATTTAAAAAAAGCAACCAAAGCTCCCGAAAAGTTTTACTATAAAGGATGATTGTTTACCTTTGGGATATGAAAATTTTTGAAAAGGACAACAGCCTGCTCAACATGCTCTCAGAAGCCATATCAGAAGGCGTTGTCATTGTTGACAGCACACAAACCATTGTATCTGTCAATAAATCGCTCGAGGCCATGTTTGGTTATACTGCCCAGGAATTGCTGGGGCAACACCTCAATATATTAATCCCCAAAACCATTCACAATGCGCATGAAAAGTATGTAGAACGCTTTGTCGAGGACAGTGATAAGCGCCGGATGGGTCATGGGCGTAATCTGCACGGTGTTCACAAAAACGGAGATTCCATCCCTGTGGAAGCAGGCTTGAACCCGTTTCAATGGGAAGGGGAATCCTATGTGATGGCCCTGGTGATAGACATTAGTGTGCGAAAGAAACAGGAAGAGCAGATTCTACAACTCAACACCCAACTTGAAGCGCGCATTGAGGAGCGCACCCGTGAACTCAATGCAACTGTAGCCGAATTGCAGGACGAAGTTGCAAAGCGAACCGCTGCCGAGAAGCGCATCAAAACAGCCTTGAAGCGTGAGAAGGAACTCAACGAACTCAAGACCAAGTTCCTCTCTATGGTTTCCCATGAGTTTAAAACACCGCTGAGCGGTATCCTTACCTCCACCATCCTGCTCGGCAAATATAAACTGAGCGAGCAACAGGACAAACGTGATAAACACATACAAACCATTGCAGACAAAGTGCATTATCTCAATAATATATTGAATGACTTTTTGTCTATTGAACGCCTCGATTCGGGTAAGGAAAATTATAAGCCCACCACTTTTAAGCTCAGTAAGGTTATTAATGAAGTAGTATATAACGCCAATATGCTGTTAAAGGACGGGCAAAAGATTGTCTTTCCCCCTGAGGTGGATGAATATACGCTCACCCAGGACGAAAAAATCATGGAACTATGCCTTTCAAACCTTATCCATAATGCCATTAAATACTCTCCGGAAGACACTACCATTACCATCGAAGTAGCGTCAAAAAACGGAATGCTTACTTTGCAAGTACACGATGAGGGTATGGGCATACCGGAGGAAGCGCAGAAAAACATCTTCAGCCGGTATTTCAGAGCAGAGAATGCCATCAATGACCAGGGAACCGGTATTGGACTGAATATAGTCAAAGGGCATTTGAAAAATTTAAAAGGAAACATTAGCTTTGTAAGTGAAGAACACAAAGGAAGCACCTTTACCATGGCTATCCCGATGGAACACAAAACATAACCTTAACATGCACACTTTACTACTTATTGAAGACGATACCGTTGTAAGAGAGAACACAGCTGAAATCCTGGAACTATCAGGATATAACGTTCTTACAGCCCCCAATGGAAAAGCCGGTGTTGCCACAGCCAAAAACAATCTTCCCGATATCATTGTTTGTGATATCATGATGCCTGAGCTCGACGGCTACGGTGTGTTGGAACAACTGGCCGCTGAGGAAAACACCAAGCACATTCCTTTTATATTCCTTTCTGCAAAAACAGAGCACAAAGACATTCGGAAAGGAATGGACCTGGGAGCTGATGATTACCTCACCAAACCCTTTGAAGAAAGCGACCTCATAAGTGCCATTGAAAGCCGGGTTGCCAAAGCGTCTATCCTCAGGGAAGAACGAAAGAGAAAAGACCTTGGAGAAGATGACACTTCATCACTGCGCAGTCTGAACGACCTGAAGAATTATGTAGACGATCACGGCAATGCCCTTACTCTTAAAAAAGGAGAAGCTGTTTTTGAGCAGGGTCAGCACTCCAATTATATATACCTTATTACCAAAGGCATTATCAAGTGTCATAAGATTGATGAATCGGGCAAGGAATTGACTACGGCCCTCTACAGAGAAGATGATCTTTTTGGATATGCCACATTGCTCCAGAACATTGCCCATCAGGAATCTGCCACTGCCATGGAAAACACAGAACTCATCGTGGTCCCTAAAGAAGAACTCAAAGAGGTACTTAACAACAATCACAAGGTCAACTTTGACCTGATCAACCTGCTTTCTGACAATCTGGAAGAAACCAAAAACCAATTGCTGCAAATGGCCTATGGCTCGGTGCGGAAAAAAACAGCGGCAACCATCCTTCAGTTTGCCGAAAAGATGAACAAAAAACCCGATGAGCCCCTGAAAATATCACGCAATGACCTGGCAAGTGTTGCCGGTATCGCCACCGAAAGCCTAATCAGGACCCTCTCTTCCTTCAGCAAGGAAGGCCTCATTGATATTGAAGGCAGAAATATTAAAATTATTGATATCAAAGCCCTTGCGCACATCGATTGAAGTTTACCAATCAATCCATTTCCAGGCAGTACTAAAGATTTGTAATATTAAAACCAACCTTATTAATTGCCTTTTTTCCCTTTATGATTTTTATCATTTTTTAAGGTATGCTTTACACATACTTTTGTCTTTCCAAATAGCTGGGGGAAAAGATGACAAATATTTTAATTCCAACCGATTTTTCAGACAACTCGTGGAACGCGATTGAGTTTGCACTTTCTTTTTTTAAGAACCACAAGTGTAATATTTACTTGATGCACGTTATCGATTATCGGCACGGCACAACAAATACTTCTTATCCGGAACCTGCTTCATTTACTGAAAAAAGAAACAAACTACAAACACTCATTCAAAAGATAGAAGCCTCTCCCCTGAAGCAAAACCACTTGTATTTTTCTCTGGTCACTGCCGGAACCATGATTGAATCC
>JBBDVI010000128.1:0-5136 GCA_040903465.1 Flavobacteriaceae bacterium | reverse complement strand
CTTTGCGGGATTATGGGGTGGAGGTGCTTGAAATCCCCTCCTCTGAACTTTCCCGGGGCCTTGGCGGCCCGAGGTGCATGAGTATGCCCATCAGCAGGGGTAAGGTTTGATGTTAACAGGGAAAGTCAAAGCTATTGGTATCCAAATCTTACTCATTTATGGACGTCAATGGTTGAATTGTTTAACTGTTTAAACCACAATCATCAACACTTAATCTCAGACAAGTATGAAGTCAAATCATCAGACTTTGGGTATTAGTAGGAAGCCGGAAAAATTAACGTTTCCATTTTTTGGATAAAAAAAATCCACTATATTGTTCATATATTTTTTTATAAAGATGAAAACCATTGTGTTAAAAAACGATATTTTTAGAGGGCTGCCAGTGATCTGCCTGGATTTTCCATATGATTTTGGCTTAAAGGAATTGGTAAAATCCTATCCGGAGTGCCAGTGGTCAATGAAACATAAGGTTTGGTGGGTGCCGTACAGGGAGACGGAATTGGACGAACTGATCCAATTTTTTCGTGGTAAAGCATGGTTGGATTATTCAGGACTGCGTAAGGTAAAACTGCCTGATAAGTTTGCCGATTTGCCCACCTTGGATCCTCCGATTCAGTTGGAAGTAAACAAGCTAAGGGATTGGATGCGAAACAGGAGGTATGCGGATTCAACGGTTAAAACCTATACAGAGACAATGGCTTTGTTTTTCAGGTTTATCGATAACAAAAAACCAGAACTGGTCACCAATGAAGATCTGGAAATTTTTAACAGGGATTTTATCATCAAGCGGAAATATTCCGTTTCTTACCAATCTCAGGTAATAAATGCTTTGAAGCTGTATTTTGGCACTTTGATTCAGAAAAAACTTGATCCGGAAATTATCAAAAGGCCGAAAATGCACAAATTACTTCCGAATGTATTGAGTAAGGAAGAGGTAAAATGGATTTTGGAGGCGCACAACAACATCAAACACAGGGCGATGTTATCATTGATCTATGCCTGCGGATTAAGAAGAAGTGAATTATTGGGGCTGAAAATCCAGGATGTAGATGCCAAAAGGGGTATATTGATCATCAGGCAGTCCAAAGGGAGGAAAGACAGGGTGGTGCCGCTTTCGGAAAAAACGGTGAACTTGCTCAGGCAATATTACAGGGCCTTTCAACCTGAGACCTATTTATTTGAATGTCAGATAAGAGGAGAAAAGTATAGTGACAGAAGTTTAGAGAATGAATTGAAGCAAGCTTTGGCTAAAATCAGACTCAATAAACCCGTAACACTTCATTGGCTAAGACATTCGTATGCGACCCATTTGCTGGAGAACGGGACTGATTTGCGTTACATTCAGGAGCTTTTAGGGCACAAGAGCAGTAGGACGACTGAAATTTATACCCATGTGAGCACCCGGTCCCTTCAACAAATAAAGTCTCCATTCGATGATCTTTAAAGGAAAAATCATTAATATTAAACCCTGACTTAGGATTAATTTTATGAGGGTTATACAACCCAAAATGGTTGCATAACCCTGGCTAAGTCAGGGATATAAACGTGTTACCAGCAAGCGTAAAGACCGACACGACACGACCTGACCGAACGACCGACTTTTCTGACACTCAAGCCGACCTAAATGTTTTTAAAATTTTTTCCACCGCACTTTTTTAAATTCAATTTTATGCCTACCCACATTGGCACATTTGGTTTTGCCCCAACACACAAGCCGACCCTCGGGCAAAACCAAAAAAGCCAATTTTCCTCCCCGCTTGGCAGATATTTAGAAATAAGTTGTAAATTTGCGGAGCAATGAAATTTTTAACACTCATATTAGCATCAACAATTTTATTCCTCGCAGTTAATCCGGGTATAGATTTGATTTCATTGCAAACTGACACCGAACAAAGTTGTTGTGGTGGACAATGCACTCCGATTTCCGACAATAACAAATCTCAAGACCAAAATCAGGACAATGACTGCAACGGAAAATCCTGTAATCCCTTTCAGGTTTGCGGTTCTTGTGTATTGCTTTGCATAACAGCTCCGTTTGACTATTTACCCAAGCCGACAATCTCAACAAAACATGGCTTTTCTTATCAATCGGCTTTTACTTCTCAATTCGCACCTGACTTTTGGCAACCGCCTAAAATTGCTTAACACTATTTAACTTTTGCCCCGACAACATCGGAGCAACTTTTCTTTATTGTTAACAATTTAAAATCAAAAAAATGAAATTTATAAAATCATTTGTTTTGGCTTTCATCGTATTGACAGCCACAACAAGCATTGCGTTTGCTCAAAGCACAACGCAAAATACCGATAGCACAAAAACTATAACTATCAAAGTAAAAGGGATTTCCTGTTCAATGGACTTGAAAATGATTGTCGCTAATGTTGAAAAATTAAAAGGCGTTAGCAGTTGCAAATCAGGTAAAATGGGAACAACCTCTTCGCTTGAAGTGAAATTTAATCCTGCATTGGTAACTGAAAAGGAAATTCATACAGCCATTGAAAACACAGGCGGTTGCGAAAATCCAGACGAAAGACCATACAAAATAAAACAGTAAACAACCGATAAGGCAAGGTTTGTTCTACCGAACAAATCTTGCTTTATTTAAAAAACATTTAAACAATGAAAAAATATATCTTCATTGTTGGTTTACTGTTTCCGTTTGGCATTTCGGCACAAACTATTTTAGGAAAAGTAACCAACGAAAAAAAAGAACCTTTAATTGGTGCAAGTGTGTATTGGCTTGGCACTACAATAGGCGTTTCCACAGGAAACAAAGGCGAGTTTGAAATTTCTGTAAAAGATATTTCCAACAAAAAACTGATTGCGAGTTATGTCGGACACTCTCGCGACACAATTGAAATCACCAATCAGACCTTTGTAGAATTTAAACTTCAAGAAACAAAAACTCTTGGTGAAGTAGTCGTAACAGGGCAACGAGACGGAGTAATTATTTCAGACATAAAGCCAATAAAAACAGAGCAAATCACACAAACGGAACTTGGTAAAGCCGCCTGTTGCGACTTGGCAGGTTGTTTTGAAACTCAAACTACGGTGCAACCTCAAACGACCAATGTAATTACAAACTCAAAAGAACTTCGTATTTTGGGTTTATCGGGAGTTTATAATCAGGTTTTAATAGACGGCTTCCCAATGATACAGGGTTTGTCATACACTTATGGCATTAGTAGTATTCCAGGAACATTGGTTGACAACATCTATGTTTCAAAAGGAGCAAACAGCGTTATTCAGGGTTTCGAGAGCATTAGCGGACAAATAAATGTAGAAACAAAAGACCCTGACAAAACTGATAAGTTATTGCTCAACCTTTATATGAATAATTTTATGGAAAAGCATTTTAACGCCAACTATGCTTTTAAGCAAGGGAAATGGAGCAACCTGACTGCCTTTCACACCGTGCAACCTGCCAATAAAATTGATAGAGATAATGATAATTTCTTGGACTTGCCCCAACTTACCCGTTATATGATTTTCAACAAATGGAAGTATGGAAATGAAAAAGATTGGGGTTGGAACAGCAGAATTGGTATACGCTTTTTAAACGAACAACGAATTGGCGGACAAACTTCTTTTAATCCCGAAAGCGATAAAGGCAGCACCAGTGTTTACGGACAAAGTATAAATATCAACCAACCCGAAATTTGGACTAAAACAGGTTATCGGCTGAATGACAAGCACAATATCGTTTTGTTTGCTTCGGCATATCATCAAGACCAAAATTCATTTTTCGGAACGGTAAAATATAACGCCCAACAGACAAATTTTTACGGAAACATCCAATATGAAATGAATTACAAAAGCAACGATTTGAAAACGGGAATAAGTTATAGACACTTAAACCTGAATGAAAATATTGCATTTACGGACACTTTCCTACAAAGAACTTACGCAGGAAATTACAAGCGATTAGAAAATATTCCCGGACTTTTTGCTGAAAATACAATGCGTTTCTTCAAAGACAAACTGACTTGGATTGCAGGAGTTAGGAGCGACCATCATAATCAATTCGGTTCTATTGTTACACCGAGAACGCTTGTAAAGTATGACATCAGACCAAAAACAATTATCCGTGCAAATGTTGGAACGGGTTGGAGAACTGTAAATTTATTCAGCGAAAATATTGGTTTGTTGGTTAGTTCAAGAGACATCATTTTTGCGGAACAATTGCAGCCCGAAAAAGCAGTAAATTTTGGAATTAACCTCACTCAAAAGTTTGACACAAAAAACAATAATTTATCGGGTTATTTTAGTGCGGACTATTACAGAACGGATTTTCAAAATCAGATTTTTCCTGATTACGACACAGACCCCACCAAAGCAATCATTAAAAACTTCACAGGCACAAGTGTTAGCAATGGTTTTCAGGCAGAATTGTATTTGAAAATATGGAGACGGTTTGAGTTTAAGACAGGATACAATTATTTAGACGTTTACCGAGAAATTGGAGAAACAAAGCAACTTTTGCCTTTCAATCCAATGCACAAAGTTATTACGACTTTTAGTTACAAACCATTGTCAAGCAAATTTCATTTTGATATGAATGTGCATTGGTATGGCGAACAGCGTTTACCCGACACCAAGACAAATCCGACAGAATTTCAGCGACCTGATTTTTCAGAACCATATACAATCGTAAATGCACAATTTACTTATAAGTTCAAGAAATTTGAAGTGTATGCAGGTTGTGAAAACATTTTTGATTTCAGACAGAAGCAACCAATAATCAGTTGGCAAAATCCGTTCAGCCCTTACTTTGACACATCATCCGTTTGGGGACCGACAAGGGGACGGGAAATATATGTTGGAGTTAGATTTAAGTTAAACAAAGAATAATCCAACCCCAAAAGCAAGCACATACCGCAGCCCCGCAAAGCCAGCACACGAACCAAAGCTGCGGTAAGAGCTTGCTTTTCCGACCCAAGAAAAATTGAATTAAAAAAATTTCCTTCCCTTCTGAAAATAAAAAATACCCGACCACACAAGCCGAAACAGACAGACACAAACAGTTGTAACCATTGACAGTAAAGCGTTTCAAGACACGGACGACAAGAACGCCAGCAGGTAACATTTAGCCCACTAGAGAAAAGCCCTTGGAAAAAAAGCCCTGATTGATGCAC
>JBBDVI010000127.1:0-5164 GCA_040903465.1 Flavobacteriaceae bacterium | reverse complement strand
GGTAATCCGCTTTGGCGACATGCCCAATCCTTCAGGAGAGGTGATTTTATCAATTGCTTTTAAAACATTGTTGTAATTCATTAACGGCTCACCCATACCCATAAAGACAATATTGGTCAGTGGTTTGTCGAAATACAAGCGACTCTCCCGGTCAATGGCAACCACTTGGTCATAAATTTCATCAGGATTCAGGTTGCGCATGCGCTTAAGTTTTGCGGTAGCACAAAATTTACAATCCAGGCTGCAACCCACTTGTGACGAAACACAGGCGGTTGTTCGCTTTGGTGTGGGTATCAAAACAGATTCAACAACCAAATTGTCATGAAGCCTTACGGCATTTTTAATGGTGCCGTCATCGCTCTTCTGGATTTGATCCACCTGAATATGATTGATCACTAAATGATCTTCCAAATGCTTTCTGGTTTCTTTTGAAAGGTTTGTCATTTCCTCAAAAGTATGCGCCCCCTTATTCCAAAGCCATTCATAAACCTGATTGCCCCTGAAAGCTTTGTCATCGATGCTTTCAAAAAACACCCGCAATTCTTCTTTTGATAAAGCCCTAATATCTCTCTTGTTCTCTTTCATTTTGCAAAAATACAACTTTAAAAGGCGGATTAACAAACCCATGAAATTAATAATCCCCTCCTTATCCAAGAGGGGATTACCAAATGTTGCTATATTTAAATACCTATTTTTTGACGGCAATCTTTTTTACAAGCGATCCATCAGAATTTTTATCTGTAAGTTTTAAGAAGTAAATACCTTCAGATAGTTGAGACATATCGATTGTATTGCTTGAAAAGGGTAATGTGTTTTCCTGCATCATTTGCCCGGTGACACTGTAGATTTGGTATTCTAGATTGGATGAGTTATTGTTTTCAACATACAAATATGATGATACAGGATTTGGGTACACCTGCAGGTCTCCAAAATATTGAAAATTAGGCGTGCTAAGGATATCTGTTGAAGTAGCACCGGTTCCCTGTGGGTCCAACCAATTGGAAAGGCGTGTACTATTGGTTGTACCAAAATTCCAAGAAGTATCAAACCTTCCATAAAAATCAGGTTGACCGTTGTCATTTGTACCAACGCAAGCAGCTGCTCCTGCAGCAAGTTGACCCACGATTCTTCCGTCCTGATCAAAAAGTGCTGAACCGGATGATCCTTGCTCAGTTACTCCTAAATCCCAGTCGGCTACCTGCCAGACGAATGTGTTTGGATCTTGAAAATTGATTGCTGCTCTTGTAGGGGATTGATTATCTCTACAAACTTTCATAATATCACCTAAAGGATGATGGATTCCTACAGTAAAATCTGGAACTTCAGTTGCACTTCTATTCCATCCCGCCCAGACGAGGTTCCAGAAAGTCGGTAAATTTGCATCAATATTAACCAACATAAAATCAGATTTTGGGTTGGTAGCTAAAATCGTAGCACCACTTACTGTATGATTGGTGGAACTGTTTGTACTGTTTGAAGTTGTTGCACAAGAAGGGTTGGGACTTATCCAATTAAACCTAAAAGCCCAAGTACCGGGATTACCTCCATTACAGTGATTTGCTGTTAAGAAATAAGGAGCATTATCATTGTCTGTATTGTTTATGAGTGTTCCAGTACATACTCCTCCTCCAAAAATAAATAAGCCAACAGAACGCTTTAGGACATCTTTTATCCCATCATAATCAGTTCCAATGGAACAATCTACATCTAAATTGCAATCTCCCGAATCATTCAGATCTTTTTCTACAAAAGATTGGTTTACAGAACGATAACCGTGTACCACTTTGGAAATTTGGATGGATCCAAGACCTTCTTGTGATGCCGGTTCATAATACTCAAGCCAAACATTATCACCATCCACAAACCACGTTCCCATTTGCCTGTCTTCACGATTCTGAGAAGAAGTATAAGCTCCCAAAAGGTCAGATTTTTCATCATTATATAAATACAATTTGGCACCGTTGGGTAAATAGAAATCCTCAAAAACAAAATTAAGTGTTTTGGCTCCTTCGGAAATGATATTCAAGCGCCAAATACGGTCACCATTTTCCAAAACATCCCAAACACCAGACTTTGTAGTATTTAAAAGAACCGGTAATTCTTTTCCAAATCGCCAGGGAATGTCTTGCCTTTTATCATTAATAGCATCTTCTGCCTCCAGGTCTGCCAGATTGATAGGTTCCATTTGAACAGGAGTAACCGGTGAAAGCTGATTGATTTTCCAGCTCAGAGGCTCTCCTACATTCGTCACCTGAGAAAACGTGGTTGTTATTGTAAAAAGCAAAAGAAGGAGGGTAATTTTTTTCATAGCAATCATTTATTTGAGTTGCCACTAATTTAATTAATTTTCTTTAGATAAAGTGCTTGAAAACAAAAATCCTCAAAAAGGTATTGCATTTTGAGGATTTTGGTATTGTATGAAGTATCTTTTTATAAAATTAACATAGCATCACCATAGGAATAAAACCTGTACTTTTCTTTTATGGCTTCTGCATAGGCTTTCTTAATAAAATCGTGACCTGCAAATGCAGATACCATCATCAAGAGCGTTGATTTTGGGGTGTGGAAGTTTGTGACCATACAATTTGCAATGCTGAATTCATAAGGAGGGAAAATAAACTTGTTTGTCCATCCGGTGTATGCGTTTAGGGTTCCTTGTGAAGACACGGTACTTTCAATTGAACGCATCACGGTTGTTCCTACTGCACATACCTTGCGTTTTTTTAAAATGCCGTTATTTACAATTTTTGCACACGTTTCACTTACTTCTATTTCTTCAGAATCCATTTTGTGCTTTGAAAGATCTTCTACCTCAACCGGGCTGAAAGTCCCCAGACCAACGTGTAATGTGACCTCAGCAAAATTAATTCCTTTTATTTCAAGTCTCTTGAGGAGGTGTTTTGAAAAATGCAAACCGGCAGTGGGTGCAGCTACTGCACCTTCATGCTTTGCATAAATGGTTTGGTAGCGTTCTGCATCTTCGGGTTCTACTTCTCTTGCAATGTATTTTGGAAGTGGTGTCTCTCCTAATTCAGTTAATTTTTTTCTGAACTCCTCATAAGTTCCGTCAAAAAGAAAACGGAGCGTTCTTCCGCGGGAAGTTGTATTATCAATAACTTCCGCTACCAGCGATTCATCTTCACCAAAATACAGCTTATTACCAATTCTTATTTTTCTTGCGGGGTCAACCAGCACATCCCAAAGTCGGGTTTCAGCATTGAGCTCACGCAATAAGAAAACCTCGATTTTGGCACCTGTTTTTTCTTTGTTACCAAACAAGCGCGCCGGGAAAACTTTGGTGTTGTTTAAAATAAGCACATCATCTTCATCAAAATAATCGATAAGATCTTTGAACATTTTATGCTCGATGGTTTGTTTTTTTCGGTCTAAAACCATCAATCGGGATTCATCTCGGTTTAATGTTGGGTATTCTGCTAATAATTCAGGTGGAAGGTTAAAATCAAAATGAGAAAGCTTCATATTTTTTTTAGTGTTAAAAATGATTTTTGAAAGGCTGCAAATATACAACCTCAAAACAGGCGTTGTCAAGTAAAACAGACATTATTATTTATGAAATGGCAATAATTATTAGATTATGTTATTTAGCTAAGCTTTTCAACTTCAAATCCCAACGATTTGAAATCTGCCCAGAAATTGGGGTATGACTTTTCAACCACCCTTGCATTTTGAATTACTATGGGAAAAAGAAGTGCCAATGGGGCAAACGCCATCGCCATTCTGTGATCGTTATATGTCTCTATCGAAATTATTCTTTCACCGGTACGGGTTAAGTTCTTACTGTCGAATGAAATACACTCACGGGTTATCGATACCTGAACACCAAATTTTTCAAGTTCGTTTTTTAATGCCTGCAGCCGGTCTGTCTCTTTTATTTTTAAAGTCCGCAGGCCCGAAAGACGACACGATATCCCCAAACCCAAACAGGTAACAGCAAGTGTCTGTGCAATATCGGGAGTGTCAACAAGGTCTAATTCGATTGAAAAAGGTTTTACCCTTTCGGTTTTTTTTATGAGAATACTTCTTTCTTTGAATTGTGTCTCAACCCCAAATTGCTCATATATTTTAGCGACACGGGCATCGCCCTGAATGCTTTTCTCAAAATAATAAGACAAGGAGATCTCAGTTCCCACAGGTGCTAATGCAACCAAAGAATAGAAATATGAAGCAGAAGACCAATCTGATTCAACAGTAAACGGAATCTCATTCTTCCTTAATTTTTCTGAAACATCCTTTCCTGCCGGCAAGACCCTGATTGTATTTTCTTCAAATGTTGCTGGAATATTCAATTGTTTAAGCAAGGCTAAAGTCATTTGAATGTATGGTAAAGAAGTGATGCCACCTTCTAGTTTCAGCTCTAATCCATCAGGCAATTTTGGTGCAATAAGAAGCAAGGCCGTTATATATTGACTGCTCACATTTGCATCGAGAATAAGCTTATTTTTCTCAAGATTTTTTCCCTTGATCAATAAAGGCGGGAAGCCTTCCTTTTCCAGATATTCAATGTTTGCACCTAGCGATTTTAATGCTTCCACAAGAATTTTTATGGGACGTTCTTTCATTCTTAAAGAACCTGTGAGCTCAACTTCGCAGACAGGTTGTGATGCAAAATAAGCTGTCAAAAATCGCATCGCAGTACCGGCATGATGAATATCAACGGTCCTTTCCATTGTATTCAGTGCTTTTTGAAGCAGAAGTGTATCTTCACTGTTTGAAAGGTTATTAACCCGGATTTCAGGAAAAAGTTTTTGTAATATCAGCAGTCTGTTGGATTCACTTTTAGATCCGGAGATAATCAAAGTATTCTTTGGAGACTTTAAAGTTTTGTCATTAGATGAGAGTCTGATATCCATTTTTGAAAAGCTTCTTAATATGGAAACGAATGTACACCAAAAATTATTTTAGCTTTTCATTGTTTTGATGCCTGTCGTGGTCTCGTTTTGTTTTAAGCTCCATTTTTTTATCAAAAGCTTTTTGCAAATCAACACCCGTTTGATTTGCAAGGCACAGCACGACAAAAACCACATCGGCAAGTTCCTCTCCCAGATCTTTATCTTTATCGCTTTCTTTCTCTCTTTGTTCTCCATAACGCCTAGCAATAATTCGGGCCACTTCTCCCACTTCTTCGGTGAGCTCGGCCATATTT
>JBBDVI010000126.1:0-5259 GCA_040903465.1 Flavobacteriaceae bacterium | reverse complement strand
AAAATCGTGCAGGAAACACCAAGATTAAAGTCCAAAAATGCAAATCAGCTCCAAATCGCCTAACGATTTATTCCTTTTTTGTTAATCCAGTTGACGTATTTTTGTTTATTTCGGTTATGCTCTGAAAGTGTCTTTGCAAATTCATGATATCCAAAATCTTCAACATTGGCTACAAAATAAAAATAATCGTGTTTTTCAAAGTTCAACACTGCATCAATTGATGATATATCGGGCATGGCGATGGGCCCGGGAGGAATGCCACCATACTTATATGTATTGTATGGAGAATCAATTTCCAAATCTTTATACAAAACGCGTTTTATAACTGTATCAAAATTGCCACTTTGTTTTTTGATGGCATAAATTACTGTGGGATCTGCCTGAAGCAACATCCCAACCCGCAAACGGTTCATATAGACTCCGGCAACCCTGGGCCTTTCGTCAACCTTTGCCGTTTCCTTTTGCACAATTGATGCAAGATTTATAACCTGTTGTAGGGTTAGTCCAATGGCTTCGGCTTTTTCAAGACGGTTTTCATTCCAAAAACGTTTATACTCCTGTTGCATTCTGTCCCTGAAATCTTCAGCAGAAGTGTTCCAGTAAAATTCATAACTGTTGGGTATATACATTGACAAAGCCGTTTCCAGTGACCATGGACTGCTGGCAATGAAATCAACATCCCTCATCGCATTTAAGAGTGAAACACTATCTGCTTCTATCTGCTCTGCAATGCGCCCTGCCAGTTTTTCAAAAGTTTCCTGATTATTAAAGGATACTTGCACAGGTATGTTTCTGCTGCGAAGGGTATTGATGATATCATTGTTACTCATCCCGGCTGTGAGCTTATATTTTCCGGGTTTCACATGGGAAGCATAGCCTTTTTTTTGTGCTAATATGTCGAAACTTTCTATGTCCTTTAGCTTGTCTTTTAACTGGTTTCTTACCAGTATATAAGAACGATCACTTGACACATAAACATATTCCTCTCCATCAAAATTGGTATTTGGGGAAAAGATAGTATTATATATGTAATATGAAAATATACCGGCTGCAACAAGGCCTAATAAAACAACAATGAGTAGAATTCTTTTGATATACATTAATTAATGTTTTGAAAATGAAGCAAGTTTTTGGTTTTGCTTTAGCGGTTTAGTATATTAAAAAATAATATTTTATGTGAACCCCAAAAGTAATGTAAAAAAGTTTAATTTCGTCTGTGAATATTGTATAAGCTATGGAGAGTATTAGTGTTTTTGACATGTTAAAAATTGGCGTTGGACCTTCCAGTTCCCACACGCTGGGCCCGTGGCGTGCGGCCCAAAGATGGGTTGACGAATTGAAAGCTTCAAATCAATTTGATAAAGTATCAGAAATATACGTTGATCTTTTTGGTTCCCTCTCCTTAACTGGAAAAGGGCACGCCACAGATCTTGCTTCTATTTTAGGATTGAGTGGTTATGACCCTGTGACCATCCCGATTGAGACCATAGATACCGAAATTGATTTGGTGAAAACCAATAAGCATTTGGTGTTAAACGGCGAAAAAACCATCCCTTTTTCCATAGAAAAGCATGTAATCTTCCACAAAAAGTTTTTGGACTTTCATCCGAATGGCATTACTTTCAGGGCTGTACTTGAGGACGGCCAGAAAACTTCATCTACTTTTTATTCTATTGGAGGTGGTTTTGTGGTTAAAAAAGAACGTAAGAACGCCAAGAAAAAAGCTAATGACTTTAAAAAGTTTCCTTTTCAGGTACAAAGTGCAAAAGAACTTGAAGTCTTTTGTAAAGCCGAAGGGAAAAAAATATCAGAAATCGTTTTGGCCAACGAAAGGTCATTGCGCAGTGACCGGGAAATTGATAACGGCTTAAAAGCTATATGGAAGGTTATGCTGGAATCCATGTATACTGGTTGCCATACAGAAGGCATTTTGCCGGGTGGCCTTAACGTCACAAGACGTTCTTTTAACACCCACAAAACATTGATTGGTAACGCAGACTACAGCACTCCTGAAGAATGGATCGATGCCATAAGAAATACTGAAGTTAAGTTTCGCCAGATATTAAAATGGGTAAGCTGCTTTGCCCTTTCAGTCAATGAGGTAAATGCTTCCCTGGGCCGTGTTGTCACTGCTCCCACAAATGGCAGTGCCGGTGTGATTCCCGCGGTACTGATGTATTATATGGTTATTGAAAATCACGATGCCAATTTTGAAGATGTCAAACAGTTTTTGCTCGTTGCGGGAGAAATAGGAAGTTTGTTCAAAAAAGGAGCAACCATTTCTGCAGCATTGGGCGGATGCCAGGCTGAAATTGGTGTTTCCTCTGCGATGGCAGCGGGAGCACTTACGGAGTTAATGGGCGGTTCACCTGAACAGGTTTTAATGGCCAGTGAAATAGCCATGGAACACCATCTGGGTCTCACCTGCGACCCGATTGCTGGATTGGTACAGATTCCTTGTATTGAAAGAAATGCTATGGGTGCCATCAAGGCAATAAATGCAAGTGAAATGGCTCTTGACGGTGATGCCTCTAAAGCGAAAGTACCATTGGATAAGGTGATTCAAACCATGTGGGAAACCGCACAGGATATGAGCTCAAAATATAAGGAAACCAGTGAAGGTGGCCTCGCGGTGAGGGTCAATGTGAGTGATTGTTAATTAGCGTGTTTTTCTATTGTTTTCATAAATTTTATCAAGGCAAAAACAAGGTTAATGCCTTTTTTTATTACTTCTTGGTTTAACCTCAAGCCTCATTAGTTGTCAACCTCAAAGAATTGATTTTGAAACTAGTTTACTTATTTACTACCTTTACTCTTTCAAAAATAAAACTATGTCTGTTGCAAAAAAAGAATACAAACGCATAACTACCAAAACCCTTGTAGATATGAAGTCAAGGGGTGAAAAGATAAGCATGTTAACGGCATATGATTTCACCATGGCTCAAATTGTTGATGGGGCCGGAATTGATGTAATTTTGGTAGGGGATTCTGCCTCTAATGTTATGGCAGGTCACGAGACCACACTTCCCATTACACTAGATCAAATGATCTATCATGCTGCCTCTGTTGTCAGGGCAATTAAGCGAAGTCTTGTCGTGGTTGACCTTCCTTTTGGCAGTTATCAAAGTGATGCTAAAGAAGCCTTGCGTTCAGCCATCAGGATTATGAAGGAAAGTGGAGGTCATGCCGTGAAAATGGAAGGAGGAAAAGAAATAAAAGATTCTATAAAACGAATTTTGAATGCCGGTATTCCCGTAATGGGACACTTGGGACTCACACCCCAATCCATTTATAAATTTGGCACCTATACCGTAAGGGCAAAAGAAGAGACTGAAGCACAACAGCTTAAGGAAGACGCTTTACTGTTGGAAAAATTGGGTTGCTTTGCAATTGTACTTGAAAAAGTTCCGGCAGCATTGGCTGAAGAAGTTGCAAAGAGCATTAGTATTCCCGTAATAGGCATTGGTGCAGGCGGCGGGGTTGACGGACAAGTTTTGGTGATTCACGATATGCTTGGCATGAACCAGGAATTTAGCCCTCGATTTTTGAGACGTTACTTAGACTTATATACTGAAATGACCCAGGCACTTCAAAATTATTCAAAAGATGTGAAATCGGGTGATTTTCCCAATAAGAGTGAGCAATATTGATCAAGACCGTCACCCATAAAAACAATCTTCAAGTCCTTTATGAAGACAATCATTTGATTGCTGTCAACAAACGGGCAGGAGATTTGATTCAAGGTGATAAAACAGGAGACAAACCTTTAAGCGATGTCGTCAAAGATTATATTGCCGAAAAATACAACAAACCCGGGGCGGTCTATTTGGGAGTTGTTCATCGACTTGACAGGCCCACCACAGGCGTTGTACTCTTTGCCAAAACTTCAAAAGCCCTCACACGTTTGAACTCCCTTTTTAAAGAACGGGAAACCAAAAAAATTTACTGGGCCCTTGTAAAAAATACGCCACCCAAGGCTCAGGATACACTCACCCATTTTTTAAAACGGAACGCTAAACAAAACAAGTCTTACGCCCACATCCACAAGGTACCGGAAAGCAAAAAAGCAGTTTTGGAATATCAGGTACTGAAAAAATTAGATAATTACTTTCTTTTGGAAATTCAGCTTCACACAGGGAGGCATCACCAAATAAGAAGTCAGCTCAGCGCTATTAATTGTCCCATAAAAGGTGATTTAAAATATGGATTTGACAGAAGCAACCCCGACGCAAGCATTCACCTGCACGCGAGAAAATTAACACTTATACATCCTGTTCAAAAAGAAAAGCTTACAGTGATCGCTCCTCCTCCTGATGAAGTAATCTGGAATAATTGTATTTAATTATAATCCCGGAAACTAAGTTTTCGCCACATTTTTAAAATGGTAACTAAACCCCATTTTAGTTCACATAATTACCTGTTTAGGTAAATCCATCCTGTAAAAGGGTCATAATCCGGGTGGTTTAGGTAAAGTATATAATAATAAACCCCTACAGGAACCAAATCGCCTTTCAAGACTCCTTGATTTGAAATTCCGTCCCAGAACCCGGTTTCATTGTTGCCAATAAAAATCAAATTTCCATAACGGGAATAGATATGAAGTTCATGGTCAGGAAAAATATCCAAAAGGTTCGAAATTTCAAACTCATCATTAACTTGGTCGTCATTAGGTGAAAAACCCTGAGGTATCGAAGGGGGGCAATCATTTACTGAAATATCAAAATTAGTTATGACAAAACAAAACTGATTTTCCAACCGTACATAAATCGTCTGTGGGTTAGTAATATTCAGGTAAGAATAAAAATCAAAAATGCGGTTTTCATTTGCCTGGGCATCATCAAAAGTTTCGAAAAAGGAAATTTCTTCATCATTGCCCAATTGTAGATCATCTAACAACTCGCTAAAATTAAAAACAGCCCTGTTTAAACCTTCGTTACAAAGCTGCATATCTTGTAAAGGAGGTGTCACCGGAAACTGCTCAAAGGTATAGATTACAATATCTTCATTATTGGTATAATCTGATTCCTCAATAACAAAATTCCCCTGCCCATCATCATTGACAACCACTTTGAGGTCAAAGGTTTCCGGTATCGTTTCGGGGAGGGTAATTGTGGTGAATTGTTTGTGTTGCCCACCTGGTGGTATGATGATTTCCGTGGCATCGTTTGCTGCCCAGTCACTATCTATATAAAAGGCGATTGGTGTTTGCTCGGGCAAATCTACAGCACCATGGTTAAAAATAGTATATTCCACTTCCAT
>JBBDVI010000125.1:0-5292 GCA_040903465.1 Flavobacteriaceae bacterium | reverse complement strand
AGGATATCAGGTTTATTCCCATCAGTGCCTTGCTGGGTGACAATGTAGTCAACCGGTCAGAACAAATGCCCTGGTATCAGGGTGGTGCTTTGCTGCATTTATTGGAAACACTGCATATAAGCAGCGATATCAATAAAATTGATGCCCGCTTTGCAGTTCAAACAGTGTTGCGGCCACAACGGGAAGGTTTTATTGACTACCGTGGCTATGCCGGGCGGATTGACAGCGGCATCTACAGAGTGGGCGATAAAGTAGCTGTTTTGCCTTCAGGCTTTATGTCAACGATCAAGTCAATAAACAAGGGAGAAGAAGAGATTGATGAAGCATATGCTCCCATGTCAGTATCAATGACCCTTGAAGATGAAATTGACGTGAGCCGCGGTGATATGATTGTAAAAGACAACAACCGTCCTGAAATAGAGCAGGAGTTTGACGTGATGCTATGCTGGCTGAACGATCAACCCGCAAGGCCAAGGGCCAAGTACATCATCAGACACACTACCAATGAACAACGTGCTATGATCAAGGAAGTCGTATATAAAATCAATATCAATACTTATGAACGTATCACTGATGACAAAAACCTAAATATGAATGATATTGTAAGATTGAAACTGCGCACTACCAGGCCATTGATGCTTGATGCTTACCGCGACAACCGTTTTACGGGCAGTATTATTCTTGTTGATGAAAGTACCAATGATACCGTTGCATCGGGAATGGTCGTTTAGTTTTTTGTTTTGTTGCATTTAGTACTGAATTTTCAAACGTAAGCACTTAATTTCTAATGGTTCTGCAGGTAAACTTCATCTGCTTTAATTTCTAGAGAAAAGGTTTCTTCAAATACTTAAAATTTAACAAACTTTTAATTTCGTTTGGTTTGGTGTGTTCCGAACTAAAACTAAATTAGCGGTTCTTATTTAAACTGCAATTTTGACTACACACAATAAAGAAGAACTCATTGAAGAACTGGGTGTTCATTTTGAAAACCTCTATCATTTGCCTCCCCTGGCGACTCGCATTTACGCCATACTCATTTTAAACGGCAATGACGGACTTACTTTTGAGGAACTCATGGGTTTGACCGAAGCGAGTAAAAGTTCTGTTTCTACAAGTATCAACTTGCTGCTTCAAACAAGTAAAATAGAATATTATACAAAACCGGGTGATCGCAAGCGGTATTTTAAAAAGAAAAAAGACCACCTGAAGTTGCGGCTTTCCAATTATACGACTATCATTGATAAGGAAATAGGGCTTTTTCAGAAAACTTCTGAATTTATGAAAGCAACAGATTTGAAAGCCTACAAAGACAACCTTTGCTATACCTCCATCTATATTGATCACCTTCATCAGGTTAGAAAAACACTGGAAGAAACCCTTCAAAAACTGGAAAAAGTTTCTATAAATCCTCAAAAATAGATTTTATAAACTGCCTTTGAACACTATGAAAAAATCATTATTTATAATCTCAGCCTCTTGTTTTTTATTCTTGCAATCGTGTGATGACAAGCAGGAACAAGCTGCACCACAAGTCGGGGAATATCCTGTAATTGAAATTCCCTTAAAATCAATTACATCATATAGCAGTTATCCCACCAGAATAGAAGGAACGACCAATAGTGAGGTGCGCGCAAAAGTTTCCGGTTATATAACCGAAGTGCTTGTTGATGAAGGGGAAGCGGTAAAAAAGGGCCAGACCCTTTTCAAACTGGAAACCCAGTCACTTTCACAAGATGCTGAGGCAGCTCAAGCAAATGTCAATGCCGCGCAGGTAGAGGTGGATAAACTTCGTCCGCTGGTGGAAAAAAACATCATCAGCAATGTACAGCTTGAAACGGCCAAGGCAAGGCTTGCACAGGCCAAGAGTAACTATAACAGCATCGCTGCCAATATTGGTTATGCCACGATAAAAAGTCCTGTTAATGGGTATGTGGGTTCGATTCCCTTTCGAAATGGTTCGCTTGTCAGTCCGGGTGATGCTACGCCACTAACCACAGTTGCAGCTATTGAAAATGTATATGCTTATTTTTCAATGAATGAGCGTGAGTATTTGGATTTTATTCAAACCGCTTCAGGAACCACTATAACAGAAAAATTAAATAACCTTCCCAAGGTTGAACTCATTTTGGCCAATGGAAGTATGTATGAAGAAAAAGGAACCGTCGAAACCGTTACTGGGCAGATTGACAGAAATACAGGGACAGTAAGTTTCAGGGCTCTCTTCCCTAATGAAAACCGCCTGTTGGCCAATGGCAGCAGCGGGACCATACGTGTTCCCAAGGAATATACTAATGTACCGGTCGTACCTGAATCTGCGACTTATGAACAGCAAGGTATTGTCTATGTCTTTAAAGTGAAGGACGACACACTTGCAGTTTCAACACCAGTTGAATTGATTGAGCGTGTGAAAAATATTGCCATTATCCGTACCGGGGTAAGTGAAGGTGATAAAATTGTAGGACAGGGTGTTAGTAAATTGCGAAACAACACAATTATTGAAAGCAAACCTGTAGCCTTTGACAGTATTGTAGAATCTTTTAATACCATCTTTCAATAATGTTAAAACAATTCATCGACAGGCCGGTATTATCTTCAGTGGTATCAATTATTATTGTTATCCTTGGAATACTGGGATTGCAGGAACTACCGGTAACACAATATCCTGATATCGCTCCACCTACGGTACAAATTTCAGCAAGTTATCCCGGTGCAAATGCTGAAACAATCCTCGAAAGTGTGCTTATTCCTATTGAAGAACAGGTGAATGGGGTGGAAGGAATGACTTACATCACTTCTACAGCAAGCAACAATGGTTCTGCAACCATCAATGTTTTTTTTGAGCAAGGTTATGATCCTGATATTGCTGCGGTAAATGTGCAGAACAGGGTTTCAAGAGCTAATGCTGTACTTCCCGCAGAAGTTATTCGTGCAGGTGTTATAACCTCTAAACAACAAAGCTCGGCCTTGTTGTATGCCTCCTTATTGTCCACCAATCCCGAATATGACGATACTTACATTCAAAATTATCTCAACATCAATGTAAAACCGGCAATCCAGCGTATCAATGGCGTTGGTAATATGAATGTTTTTGGCGGGAAGGATTATGCAATGCGCGTGTGGCTTGATCCCGCTAAAATGGCCAATTATGGGTTGACCACAAATGAGGTGATTGCAGCCATTGGTGAGCAAAGCCTTGAAGCCGCTGCAGGCTCTCTGGGACAAAATGCCGGGGAATCTTTTGAATATGTAATTAAATACAAAGGCCGTTATAAAACAGCAGATGAATATAAAAATATTATCATCAAAGCCACCGATGGCGGTAATTTTCTACGCTTAAAGGATGTGGCCAAAGTAGAACTCGATGCTTTTTCCTATAATACCCTAGGTAAATCAAAAGGATACCCGGCTATGAGTTTCGGGATCTTTCAAACCCCGGGCTCCAATGCACAGGAAATCATTGAAGAAATTTATGTAGAACTTGAGTCACTGAGTGAGGATTTTCCGGAAGGTATTGAATATCTCATCAACTATGACACCAATAAGTTTCTGACAGCCTCTATTAGCAAAGTTCAAAAAACACTTATTGAAGCTTTTTTACTGGTGTTCCTGGTGGTGTTTTTGTTTTTGCAAAACTTTCGCACAACACTTATACCGGCCATTGCGGTTCCGGTTTCTATTATAGGGACTTTCTTTTTTCTGGGTATTTTAGGCTATTCCATCAACCTGCTGACACTTTTTGCCCTCATTCTGGCGATAGGTATTGTTGTGGATGATGCGATTGTAGTGGTGGAAGCCATCTATGCAAAAATGGAAGACGGCATGGATGATGCCCGTGAAGCTTCAGTATCTGCGATGAGTGAGATCACGGGAGCCATAATTTCAATTACACTTGTTATGGCGGCAGTATATGTTCCCATTACGTTCATTCAGGGGCCTTCCGGAGTGTTTTATGAACAGTTTGGCGTAACGCTTATTATTGCTATTCTTATTTCAGCCGTGGTAGCGTTGACTTTAAGTCCCGCACTATGTGCCATTTTTTTAAAACCAAAAAACAACAAGGAGGGAAAGAGGCCTAACCTGATGCAACGTTTTTTCATTGCTTTCAATGCCGGATTCAATGCCTCACGGGCCAAATATACGCGTTCACTTAGCTTTCTTATAAAGAACAAATGGATTCCCATTGGTGTACTTGCCGTAAGTGTGCTGCTTATTCTCTGGAGTGACAGTACCATTCCCAAGGGATTTGTACCCACAGAAGACCGCGGTGTTGTTTTTGTCAATATTGAACTGCCCCCTGGGGCATCACTTGATAGGACTTATAAGGTAACTGAAGACTTATATGCACAGATGGAAACCATCGAAGGGATTCGCACGGCTACGCTTGTAAGCGGAAGGAATTTCTTTTCCGGTGCCGGGAGTTCTTATGCGTTGGGTTTTATCATTTTGCAAGACTGGGACGAGCGTGATACCGATGCTACCTCAATTGATTCTATCGTTGCCAAACTCAATGCTATGTCTGCATCCATAGCCGAAGCCAATATTATTTATTTTACACCACCCAGTGTACCCGGTTTCGGAAGTGCCGATGGTTTTGAAATGCAATTACTGGATCGTCTGTCAGGGGAACTGAAAGACCTTGATGAAAACGCAACCGATTTTGTAGCAGCACTTAATCAGGAACCTTCCATTGCATTTGCATCCAATTCTTTCAGTACTGATTTTCCACAACTGGAAATGGAAATAGACATCGCTAAAGCGAAAGAATCCGGTGTAACGGTGAATGCCATTCTTTCTACCTTGCAGGGATATGTGGGCGGTTTTTATGCATCAGATTTCAGCCGGTTTGGGAAGCAATTTCGCGTCTTTGTACAAGCCTTACCGGAAGACCGTGACAATATAGAGAGCCTGAATTCCATGTTTGTTAAAACATCAAACAACGATATGGCACCCCTCTCACAATTTGTGACTTTAAACAGGGTGTATGGCCCACAAACAGTAAACCGGTTTAACCTGTATAACTCTGTTACCATCAATGGGTCAGCAGCACCGGGGTACAGTTCGGGGGATGCTATTGCGGCCATAGATAAAATAGCGGCTCAAAACCTGCCGGCCGATTACAGTGTGGCCTATTCCGGGATTACGCGGGAGGAAATTGCATCTTCAGGTCAGGCTATTTTGATTTTTATGCTGAGTATTGTTTTTGTTTATTTTCTGCTGGCTGCACAATATGAAAGCTTCATCTTGCCACTCTCTGTTATATTTTCATTACCCATTGGTGTTGCAGGAGCTTAT
>JBBDVI010000124.1:0-5364 GCA_040903465.1 Flavobacteriaceae bacterium | reverse complement strand
CGGTTTGCAACATGATATTACGTAATGCTGTGAGCGGTTCTTTCCATTTTTTTTGCTTATCTAGATAATGGGTTACTTTTTCATTTTTCATGAGAATCACTTTTTAAATTCAAATACTAAATTAAAAAAAACTTTTAGTTAATATTTTACCAACAGAATATCAGGGAACGATTTCTTGCTTAATTTTATATTGTTTTAAAAACAACGCTACTATGGCACAAAACAAGTCAACCAGCAAGCCTCAGCCCAAAAAAGCTGCGCCGAAACCGGCATCTAAGGCTCCGCAGACTCCTTCTAAAAAGAAGTAATCCCTGCAATCTTTTCGCGATAGCGAAAAATGTACCGAAACCGATTATTCAGGCCACCTCAAAAGGGTGGCTTTTTTTATTTACAGTCCATCCCGGGAATTCAACACTTGGGATGTTTTTTTTAGCAAAGACCCCTAAGCTGAATCATTTTTGTGTAAAAATCACACCCTTATGAAATCAATATGCTTGATATTTCTGTTTTCAAACCTTTTACCACTTCAATCACAAACTATTATATCAGGCGTGGTCAAAGATACCAAGGGAAACCCCGTGGTAGGTGCAAATGTCTTTTTGGAAGGCACCTATGACGGAAGCATCACCGGAGAAAACGGGAGCTTTGAATTCAAAACTTCCGCCACCGGAAAACAAACACTTGTCTTTTCTTATCTGTCATTTGAAACAGCCAAAACTATTGCAGATGTTAAAGCAATGAACCAGCTGAAAATTGTGTTACGGGAAGATGTTGCAGCCCTTGACGCTGTAATACTTGCTGCCGGAACATTTGAAGCAGGGGACAAGGCCCGGGTTTCTGTGTTGAAACCACTCGATATCGTGACCACAGCAGGAAGTGTGGGTGATATCGTGGCAGCCTTGCAAACCCTGCCGGGAACCCAAAGCGTGGGCGAAAGAGGAAGGTTGTTTGTAAGGGGAGGGGAAGCCGGTGAAACACAAACCTTTGTTGACGGCATTCGTGTCGCCCAGCCCTATGGTGAGACCATTCAAAACCTGCCCACACGGGGGCGTTTTTCTCCTTTCTTGTTTAGCGGAATATCCTTTTCCACCGGCGGGTATAGTGCAGAGTATGGACAGGCACTTTCTGGAGTGTTGTTATTGGAGACCAAAGATGAAGCCGAACAAAACCAAACCGACATTTCATTAATGACCGTAGGGCTGGGAATTGGAAATACCCAAAAATGGGAAAATAGCTCGTTGACAGTCAATACGGCTTATATAAATCTTGAGCCTTATCAGGCTTTAGTTCCCCAAAATTTAAAATGGAACAGGCCTTTTCAGTCCCTTTCAGGGGAAACCGTTTACAATCACCGGTTCAACAATGGCCTCTGGAAAGTCTATGCGGCTTTTGATGCATCTACTTTTGACTTAAATCAGGAAACTATAAACGAGCCCCAAACGGTGCGGGTGGATTTAAAAAACAATAATTTTTACGGGAATACCTCTTACAAGTCCTATTGGACCAACAATTGGAAATATTTTTTAGGGCTCAGCTATGGCTATGCGAAAAACAAAATTGACCTTAATGAAGATGGAGTTGAGAATAGCGAGAACGCCCTTCACCTGAAAGCTAAACTAAGCAGGAGACTCTCAAACCGGTTCAAGGTTACTATGGGAAGCGATTATTTCTATACAGGCTTTGATGAAAGTTTTTTGTCTTTTCAGGAAAATACAGCCTTCAATTCAGCATATACAACAAATCTCGGGGCTATTTTTACAGAAGCCGATGTGTATTTTTCCAAAAAGCTGGCTGCTAAGGTAGGTGTGCGCTTTTCACACGATCAAAACCTTGATGAAAGCTACCTGGCACCCCGAATATCCCTGGCATACAAGACAGGTGAACACGCACAATTTTCGCTGGCATACGGGAACTACAATCAGGCGCCATCGACAGATTATCTAAAGTACACTTCTACTATAAGCGGGGAACAGGCAACACACTATATTTTGAACTATCAATATGCCCAAAACCGTAAAACATTGCGTTTGGAAGCCTATTATAAAGACTACAAGAAGCTTGTGCGTTTTGATAGTAAAGACCCGATGTTTAATTCCACCTTTACAAACAAAGGAAGTGGCTATGCAGGCGGATTAGATGTTTTCTGGCGTGACGGAAAAACAATTAAAAACATGGAGTATTGGATGTCATATTCATATATCGATACCAAACGCCTCTACAGAAATTTCCCCACAGAGGCCACACCTTCATTTGTAGCAACACACACGGCATCTTTGGTTACAAAATACTGGGTTGAAGAATGGCGCTCACAATTGGGGTTTAGCCATACATTCCATACCGGCAGACCTTTTAACAATCCCAACGAACCCGGTTTTATGAGCGGAAAGACAAAAGATTTTCACAACCTGAGCTTTAACTGGGCTTATTTAGTGAGCCCACAAAAAATTCTTTACTTCTCGGTTTCCAATGTGCTGGGCAGGAAGAATGTCTTTGGATATGAATACGCAAACACACCCGGTCAGAATGGCACATTTGAAAGGCGTGCTATCACACCCACGGCAGATCAATTCTTTTTTGTCGGGTTTTTCTGGACCATTAGTGATGATAAAGATAAAAATCAATTGGATAACCTGTAAGGAAATGCTGAGGTTTAAATAAGGGTATCTCAATCAGGTTATGGTAACGATAAGATTAACAAAAAAACACTTCATCTCCCAAATTAAACGGTTCAGTAAACATAAATTTTAAAATCAGCCGGCAGGCAACATCTTTGTATCACTATTAACAATTAATCAATATTATTATGGAAAAAGTAATTTTAATTTTAGCACTCACCTTATGTGCCCTTGGGTACTCACAAGGAAATTATGAACAAGGAATGCAAAAAGCATTTGAACTTTGGGAAAGCGGTAACAACAATGAAGCAGCTGCCCAATTTGAACGCATTGCTTCTGCTGAAAAAGACAATTGGTTGCCCAATTACTATGTAGCGATGGTCAATACCACAACCGCTTTTACAACCAATGATGCAAAACAGAAAGAACAGTTATTGTCTAAAGCACAACAGGCCCTTGACAGTGCTATGGATGTGGATCCAAACAACGCCGAACTCCTTGTGATGCAGGCCATGATTCACACTGCCTGGATTGCGGCAGACCCGATGACAAACGGGCAAAGACTTTCCGGAACCGTTATGCAACTCTATGGCAAGGCAAGTGCTCTGGCTCCTGAGAATCCTCGGGTGGTATTGTCAAAAGCACAGTTTGAAATGGGCTCGGCACAGTTTTTTGGAACAGATACAACACCCATTTGCAAAGAGATTGAAAAATCTTTGCAACTTTTTGATACCTTTAAACCTGAAACGGCTTTTCATCCCAAATGGGGAAAAAACCAAGCTGAAAATGCATTGAAAAACTGTAAATAAACACAACCAACCCAAGCGATGAAATACACACTAAAAATACTTGCAGTAGGAGTACTTATAGGTCTGGTTCTCTTTTTAATCGATTTGACGTTCCGGTTCTTATCAACCACACCGATTATTTATGATGAAAGGTTACTGGAAAGTTTTGGTTTTTATATCCTTTACAGTGTGCCCTTGAGTTTTGTCAATTCTTATTTTTTTGATTGGATGAACCACAAAATAAACTGGGAAAAGCACAAAAAGTACAGGTTGTCAGCAGGGATTTTTGGATCGGTTACCATTACGTTAATCACCATTTTCTTCATAAGGATTGTACATCGGGTGGGGATAGACGGGCTTACTTTTGAAGAATTCATTGAAAAGGAGCGGCTACAGTTTTATTTTATTGCCCTGTTGATCACGTTGATTATTTCGCTTTTTTTTCACGCCTTTCATTTTTACAAAGCACTGCAGGAAAAGAAAGTAAAAGAACAAAAAATCATTGCAGGCACAGCCTCGGCACAATTTGAAAGTTTAAAGAATCAGATTGATCCGCATTTTTTGTTCAACAGTTTGAATGTATTGACATCGCTCATAGAAGAAAACCCGGAACTGGCACAGAAGTTCACAACATCGCTGTCAAAAATTTATCGCTATGTGTTGGAACAAAAAGACAAGGAGCTTGTTTCGCTTGAAGAGGAATTGGCTTTCGCCAAAATTTATATACAACTCCTGCAGGTGCGTTTTGAAAACAGCCTCTATTTTGAAATACCTGAAGTCTTATCAAACCCCGAAGCCAAAGTAGTGCCACTCTCGTTACAGCTGCTGCTCGAAAACACCATAAAGCACAATATAGTGAGCGAAAAGAAGCCTTTGCATATACGCATTTATGAAGAAGGTAAAAATTTGGTTGTAGAAAACAATTTACAGAAAAAAGAAGTAGTTCAATCGCGCAAAGGCGTGGGGCTTGAAAACATTGTCAACCGCTATGCGATCATCACAAATAGAATAGTAACAATAACAGAGGATAAAGAGGTTTTTAAAGTAAAAATACCGGTCCTCACACAACAAATCACCGTTATGGAAACAAATCAGGATAAAGAAGAAAACAACGCTTACTTAAAAGCACACAGACGCGTAAAAGAAATCAAGGAATTTTACAGCAACCTTATTTCATATTGTATCATCATTCCTTTTTTAATCGGTATCAATTATTATACGTATTGGGATTTTCAGTGGTTTTGGTTTCCACTTTTTGGATGGGGCATTGGGCTGGCGATACACGGCTTTACCGTTTTTGGATATGGAGCCTCGTGGGAAGAAAATAAGATTAAGGAAATCATGGAAAAAGAACAAAATAAAAATAAAACCTGGAACTAATGGAACGCAATTATCAAGAAGAAGAACTTTACAAAACTGCTCAAAAGCAGGTAAAAGAAATCAAAGGATTTTACATCCACTTACTGGTGTACATCCTGGTCAACATTTTCATATTTGTAGCAAAAAGTGATTTTTTTGACCACGGTTTTGGTACCATAAGCTTTGGCAACCTCGCATTACCATTTTTCTGGGGCATTGGTGTCTTTGCGCATTGGGCAAGTGTTTTTGGACCCAATATCTTTCTGGGTAAGAAATGGGAACAAAAGAAAATTAAAGAATTGAAGGAGAAGGACAAAGAACGGCAGCAGAAATGGAAATAGAACTGCAATTTCTGAACCCCATACCTGTACAAAAATGAGCAACAAAACACTGAACAAAATGACCACAATAATAATTGAAGACGAAAAACCGGCAGCTAGACGATTGCAAAGAATGTTGGAAAAACTAGAGGTGAAGGTGCAGGAAACACTCCACTCGGTTGAGGAGTCCATAAACTGGTTTCAAAACAACAAACACCCTGATGTCATTTTTCTGGATATCCAGCTCAGCGACGGACTCTCGTTTGAAATTTTTGAACATGT
>JBBDVI010000123.1:0-5409 GCA_040903465.1 Flavobacteriaceae bacterium | reverse complement strand
TTCTGAATACATTTTAAAAGAAGAAGATGGTGATGTGTTGTTTATACCGGGGGGCTATGTCTCCGGAATAAAATCCATTACAGAAAATGCAAAATTAGGTGTCTTTTCAAACTTCACACTAGAAGAATCAATAAAAGATGACTACAGGTATGATAAGGAAAGGTGGTTTTTCGAGTCTTTTATGTAAAGAAAAGCTATCGGGCGCAGGAGCCGTCATCATCAAAGACGTTCCCGATGGGGTTACTGTCCTCCTTCGGTATCCTCCTTCGCTATCCCCTCCGCTTAAGCTTCGGAGGATAAAATGCTTCTGAGGATGAAAAACCTTCTGAGGATGAAAAACCTTCTGAGGACAAAGTTGGTGGGGAATCCGGGGAGGGAGGTTTAGTTAGTGGTCAGTGTACAGTGGCAGTGCTCAATAATCAAACCGTTTGAAATGGCAGTAGCTCCAATCAGTATATCAAAATCGCTAATCATTTCACCTTTTTACGTAAACGTACCTTTTCTTTTGCATAAATAGTTATAGCATTAAAGATAGGAAGTATCTTAATCTGTGAAGTGAACTACAATTTCTCGATTTTTTATGGGATTTGAGCTGTTTTCTGCCCCAAACATAAGTTCAGCAAGTGTAATTTCAGATATAGCACAGTTTTCAAGTTTAACCTGTTGAAATTTATCAATGAGATTAAACTTTCCTCTAAAAAAATGGATACAGATATTAGTGTCTAATAAATAATTCATTCAAAACTTTCAAGAGTGTTATTATTTACCCTGGAGTTTTTGATAATAGCAATAATCTCGTCTGAGCTTTGCTCGCCTTCCCACACACCAAAAAGCGTAGTCAAATCAAATGTCTTTGATGACTTATTTTCAAGTGACTTGGTCAACTTTTGAATTAAACTTTTTTTAGTCTTTGTGTCAAGGTTTTTTAAATAGCCAAAATATTTATCAAGAATCATATTTGAAAGGGTATAAGTGGGTCCTTGCTCAGCAACATAGCTTTCTAATCTGTCATACGGTTCTTTTATGGACTCCGGGTCTTTCCACCATGTCAGCCCTCCTGTTTCAAGAGCATTAAATGCCTCAAAAAGGGCAGCAATCTTTTCATCAGAAGCATCCTCTATGAGAAGGTGTAGTTTTTCACGTATAGCAGTGGTATCCATGGTTTTAACATTCTTATTTCAAATATACTAAATTTAAAGGTTTAATGTTCAAAGTTCAAAGTTAGAAGTAAAAATTCTGAGCTTACTGCTTAAAGCTTAAACCCTAGAGCCATTTTGAAAAGAGACTTCAACTATTGCGCACAAATCCCTTTAGGGAAACAGGGCAGCAGGGAGGGAAAGTTCAGTAGGTTGACATAGGATTTTTAAAATTTCAAATTGAAAATAGTATCAAGACCCGAGCGATAGCGAACAGGCGAAGCAATTAAGACGTAAGACTAAATTTCAAAGTTAGAAGTGCGAAATATTCAGATGGGTTGGTGGTTTATCCCGATTTTGTAGTCCTAAATCTAAATGCATTCGGTGTTACTTATTCAATCAAATCAACCAGCAACGCTCACCCTTATTTGTAAGCAAAGATACAAAGCTTCAACTTTAAAAGGCCAATTACGCTATCAAAGTAGTACATAAAAGTGTAATATTACACATAATCACGTACTTAAAAGTGTGTATTTTAACAATTATATGTACAACTATATGTGCATGCTATTTATATATTGTTTAATTTTGTGGCATTAGTTTATACCAATGCAACGAGACGCAATAGATTATCTACTGGCTTGGAAACAAACCAAAAACCGCAAACCTTTAATTATAAGGGGTGCGAGGCAGGTGGGTAAAACCTGGCTTATGAGGTTCTTTGGAAAGGCATATTACCAACAGGTAGCCTACTTGAACTTTGAAAGCAACCCCGCCTTAAAAGAGTTGTTTAGCCAAGACTTTGATACGCATCGTTTGTTGTTGGGCATTGAGATTGCATCAGGTGTACACATTGATCCATCCACAACATTACTCATCTTTGATGAAATCCAGGCGGTACCCAAAGCGATTACATCGTTGAAGTACTTTCAGGAAAACCTACCGGATTACCACATTATTTGTGCAGGTTCGCTACTGGGTGTGGCTTTGCATGAAAACACTTCTTTTCCGGTAGGGAAAGTAGCCTTTTTGGATTTGTATCCATTGTCTTTCCCTGAGTTTTTAAATGCGCTTGGAGAATCCCGCCTGGCTGAGGTGTTGCAAAAAAAAGACTGGCCACTTGTTCAAAGTTTTAAAGACAGTTATACCAACTTGCTACGACTTTATTATTTTACAGGAGGTATGCCCGAAGCTGTAGCCTGTTATGCTACGACTAAAAACCTAAACGAAGTAAGGAAAATACAACAGGCAATTTTGACAGCTTATGAACAAGATTTCTCAAAACATGCCCCACCAAGTATAGTACCCCGAATTCGAATGATCTGGAATGCAATCCCGGCGCAATTGGCCAAAGAGAATAAAAAATTTATTTACGGTCTCATTCGCAAAGGTGCAAGGGCAAAAGACTTTGAGGTGGCTCTCGCGTGGTTAAAAGATTGCGGTTTAATTTACCAGATACATCAAGTTTCAAAACCACACATACCTTTAAAGGCATACGAAGCTTTTAATGTGTTTAAAGTTTATATGGTTGATGTGGGCTTATTGGGCGCGATGGTCAATTTAAATCAAAAAGTAGTGTTGGAAAAAAACACCATTTTTAAAGAATTTAAAGGAGCACTTTCAGAACAGTATGTTTTACAACAATTAAAAACCTTTACAAACCTGCCCATTTATTATTGGTCTGCCGATAATGCACGCGCAGAAGTTGATTTTACAATTCAGGTGGCAGGGGAAGTGATTCCCATTGAAGTAAAAGCGGAGGAAAATTTACAGGCAAAAAGTTTACGTGTCTATGCTGAAAAGTTCAAACCCAAAACAATACTTCGTGTTTCGATGGCAAACTATCGAGAAGAAGATTGGATGCAAAATATTCCACTTTATGCGCTTCCTTTTTATTTATTAGACACTATAGGTCAAGATATGAAAGAGTAGTGGAGGCCACACAAATTGGTATTGGCACCCAGGTTATACAAGGAATCACCTTAGACAACTGATGCACCCATCGGCGCAGGAGCCGTCATCATCAAAGATGTACCTGATGGGGTTACTTTGGTTGGGAATTCGGGGAGGGAGATTGGAAGGTAGAAGTACGAAGCTTTGCCTGCCGTAGCTGCCAACGGTAGCGTAGGTGGGTGAAAAATCTGCGTGTATCTGCGCTATCTGCGGGCTATAGTGTTCAAAGTTCAAAGTTTTAGCATGCCTGAATATGGTTGCCCTTTTTGTCTCTTTTCTTTTTACACTTCGCTATTCGCTATTCAATCCAACTAAAACTTACAGCCTATGGCCAACAGCATCAGCTATCAAAAAGACAAATTACCATATAATCTTACAATTTTGGAATTCAATTCCATTTTTGTGAATTTATGCTATGAAGTAAGGCCAATCTAAATACCTGATTTATTCAGATTCTAGCGAGATACTAAATAGATACTTAATAGATACTTAATAGATGGTGTATGGATAGTGTATGAGGAGTGTATGAAAACCAAAAGCGATCCTTATCATAGTAAAATTATTTCAAATTTTAAAGGCCATCAATCCTTTGCGGCCTTAGCTGCTTCGCCGTCTGAATCCGACTTTAGGTGGAGCAAGACGGAGAACTGCGCATAGCTGAATAGATAAAATCCAAATCCAAATTCAAATACTAAAAACAATCCCTTCATTTTTATTATTTTAGCACCCAATTCAATGATATCGTACACAAGTCTCATGTCTCACGTCTCACGTCTCATGTCTCACGTCTCACGTCTCATGTCTCATGTCTAACATCTAATGGGCTTCCCTATTTTCTTGTTTGAATGGACATTGATTCTCTTTAAAAGAAACCGCATAGATGAAGCCGAAGCTAAAGTCATAGAGGTCTTTAATTTGAATCCGTATGTGTTGGACCTCTTTTTGGGAAATTCGGTAGAAAAACTCCCTATCAATCATTGGGCATCCATTACCACCCAAGAATATGCCAAGGAGTGTTTAAGCTACTCCCATACCCAACCCAATCTGATTGATTTCGCTCAATGGCTGCAGGTATTCATGGAAACAGCAAAGTTTCAGGAAGCAAAAATGATGCGTATTCAGAATGGAGGATAGAAGTACAAAGTATTAAGACGGTTAGCGGGTTTTCGGGTTTGCAATGGGTGCCTTGAAATTATCAATACCTTTTGCGGTTCTTTGCGGTTTAACTTTGCGTTGCACCTTGGTGCCTTAGCGAGAACTACGCACTGCTGAACAATTAAAATTAGTTAGAAGTACAAAGTTTCAAAGTAGCTTATGGATATTCCTGCAAATGCTTCATTCTGTTTTCTTTGTGAGACTTTCTGTCTTGGTGCCTTAGTGGCTGGGGAAATAAAAGTTTAGAAGTACGAAATTAGAAGCGTGCCTGCCGAAGCTACCAAGGGCAGCGTAGATGGATTAAAAATCTACGTCAATCTGCGGGTAATAGGGTTTAAAGTTACAAATTTCAAATTCGAAACATCAACTTCTAAATTACTTTTGCACTCTCTAGGTGCAAAAATGTCAATATAACGCACTACCATAGTGCATTTTTTGTAGTTTTGTACAAATTATAATTCATGGAATCGTTATTTGAGTATTCAAACAAGCTTATAAGCGAAACAAATAGCAGCTTTGTGCGGTATATGTTTCATCGGGTAAACTGGCAAAACAGAATGGTTGGGTTAACCGGACCTCGGGGTGTGGGGAAAACCACCATGATACTGCAGCACATCAAGGCAAATCTGCCTCTTAATCAATCACTTTATGTCACTACAGAAGATTTTTATTTTGTCAAAAACCGCCTGGTCGATTTGGCTGATTCTTTTGTGAAATCAGGTGGGAAGTATTTGCTTATAGATGAAATTCATAAATACCCCAATTGGTCAAAAGAGCTGAAATTGATGTATGATTACCATCGGGATTTAAATGTGGTTTTTACAGGTTCTTCTGTGTTGGACATTAAAAAGTGCACTTCAGATTTAAGCCGAAGAGCCGTGGTTTATACCATGCAGGGTTTGTCTTTTCGCGAATATTTGGAGTTGTTTCACAATATAGAAATTCCAATAGTTACTTTAGAAGAAATCCTTAACCATCAGGTCGTTGTATCGCAGCTACCGCATCCTTTACCCTTGTTTTCCGATTATCTGAAAAGAGGATATTATCCTTTTGCCATAGAGGATGATTTTGATTTGAGGTTGCAACAAATTATCAATCAAACCTTAGAAACAGACATTCCTGTGTATGCAGGGATGCATGTAGCAACAGGCAGAAAGTTGAAACA
>JBBDVI010000122.1:0-5431 GCA_040903465.1 Flavobacteriaceae bacterium | reverse complement strand
ACCGCCCGCAGTTCTATTTCCGAACGACCGATGTAACGGGTGTTTGCCAGCTTCCTGATGGTGTAGAAATGGTTATGCCTGGTGACAATGTTGCCCTGGATGTTGAGTTGATCAGCAATGTGGCCATGGAAGAAGGCTTGCGCTTTGCCATCCGCGAAGGTGGACGTACCGTTGGCGCCGGTGTTGTAAGTAAAATCACAGATTAAGAACCGGTATGGCTACACAACAAAAAATAAGAATTAAGCTGAAATCGTACGATCATAAATTGATTGATAAATCAGCTGAAAAAATCATTAAAACAGTTAAGTCTACAGGTGCGGTGGTTTCAGGACCAATACCGCTGCCAACAGATAAGACCATTTATACAGTGAATCGTTCACCGCATGTGAATAAAAAGTCCAGGGAACAATTTGAGTCCAGAGCTCACAAAAGATTGGTTGATATTTTATCTACCGGTTCCCAGACAGTTGATGCGTTGATGAAGCTTGAGCTTCCTTCAGGTGTAGATGTTGAAATAAAGGTTTAATCCCAGAAAACAAGCACAATGAGTGGATTATTAGGTAAAAAAATAGGAATGACCAGCGTCTTTGACGATATGGGCCGGCACGTTCCGGTAACTGTTATTGAAGTTGAACCTTGCGTAATTACGCAACTTAAAACTACTGAGACTGATGGTTATAACGCTGTGCAAATTGCATCGCAAGACAAAAAGAAGAAGAATGTCAGCAAAGCATTGATTGGACATTTTGCCAAAGCTAACTCAGATCCTAAAATGATTGTGAGAGAAATTAGGGACTATACTCCTGAAGGCCTGAAAGTCGGCGATTCACTCAATATTGACGATGTTTTTACTGTAAATACTTTGGTGGACGTTGTTTCAAAATCTAAAGGTAAAGGATTTCAGGGTGTTGTTAAGCGTCATGGTTTTCATGGAGTCGGTGGGCAGACACACGGTCAGAAAAATCGTGAAAGAGCGCCTGGAGCAATTGGTAATGCTTCTGATCCATCTCGTGTTTTTAAAGGTATAAAGATGGGTGGACGCATGGGTAACGAGCAAGTTAAAGTAAGGAACCTGAGGGTTGTTAAGATCATCAGCGATACAAATTTAATACTTGTAAGCGGCCCAATACCTGGTCCTAAAGGTAGAGTACTTGAAATACATAACTCCTGATTAAGTTCTAATGCAATTAAAAATTATAAAAACGGACGGATCAGACAGTGGTAAAAAAGCAACCTTAAGTGATGATATTTTCAAGGTTGAACCGAATGAAGTTCTGGTTTATGAGGATATTCGGTCTTATCTGTCAAATCAACGTCAAGGTACAGCAAAAACAAAAGAACGCGCAGAAGTTCGTGGTGGAGGGAGTAAAGCCTACCGTCAGAAGGGTACTGGGAATGCGAGACGCGGTACCATGAGATCACCTCTGCTTAAAGGTGGTGGTACAGTTTTTGGACCACGACCGCGTACTTACACTGTTAAGTTGAATAAAAAGATGCATCAACTTGCCAGGAAATCAGCTTTAAGTTATAAGGCAAGTGATAAAACAATACTTATAATTGAAGATTTTTCATTTGACGAGCCTAAGACTAAGAAAATGATTGAGATCATTAATGCGCTTAAGCTAGATAATAAAAAGGTGCTTTTGCTGACTCCTGACAACAATCAGATACTGTATAAATCAGCAGGAAACCTTAAAAAGGTTCGCGTATTGGAAGCTGGGAAACCGTCCACATACGAAATTATGAATGCCGACTATCTGGTGTTGCAAAAAAGTGCGATTAAAGTACTTGAAAACAATCTAAAACCTAAAGTCGAAAAAGCTGAGGCATGAATAACGTATTAATAAAACCTCTGGTTACTGAGAAGTTGACAGGTATACAGGAAAAATTAAATCAATATGCTTTTGAAGTAGCTTATTCTGCTACTAAGAACGATATCAAAGAAGCTGTTGAAAAAAAATATCCTGAAGTAACAGTCACCAAAGTTAGAACATTGGTAATGCCTGGAAAACCAAAAGGAAGGCACACAAAAAGTGGCTTTTTAAGTGGTCGGACAAAACAGGTTAAAAAAGCTCTTGTTAGCTTAAAAACCGGCCAGGAAATTGACTTTTTTAGCGAAATATAAGAATTAGATTACTCATGGCAACACGTAAGTTAAAACCAAATACGCCGGGAACCCGGCATAGAATTGCACCGAGGTTTGATGACGTTACTACTGATAAGCCAGAACGTTCGTTATTAGTAAGCCTCTATAGTAGAGGCGGGCGAAATAATACTGGTAGAATGACAGTTCGACATCGTGGTGGCGGTCATAAAAGACAATATCGTCTTATTGACTTTAAGCGTGATAAAAAAGGTGTTCCGGCATTGGTGAAAACAATAGAGTATGATCCTAATAGGACAGCACGAATAGCATTATTGGCTTATGCAGACGGGGAAAAAAGATATATTATCGCTCCGGACAAATTACAGGTTGGAGATAAGATCCTAAATGGAGATAGTGTAGCACCGGAACGTGGTAATTGCATGATGTTAAAAAGTATGCCATTAGGTACCACTGTTCATAATATAGAACTCAACCCGGGTAAAGGCGGTCAAATTGTAAGAAGCGCCGGGGCAAGTGCTCAGCTTATTGCAAAGACTGACAAATATGTTACTTTAAAATTGCCTTCAGGTGAAGTTAGAATGGTTCTAGGAGCATGCTTTGCCACAGTGGGAGTAGTTAGCAATACAGATCATTTTAACGTAGTATTGGGTAAAGCAGGTCGTAATCGTTGGAAAGGTAGAAGACCAAGTGTTCGTGGGGTTGTTATGAATCCGGTTGATCACCCAATGGGTGGTGGTGAAGGAAAAGCATCCGGAGGTCATCCTCGATCACCATGGGGTCAGGCAGCAAAAGGCCTAAAAACCAGAAAGCGTAAAAAACTTTCTTCCAAGTTCATTGTACGCAGAAGAAACCAAAAACAATAAAAAGGTATGCCAAGATCTTTAAAAAAAGGGCCATTTGTTCACTACAAACTTCAGAAGAAAGTAGACAAGGCCAATAGCACGAGTTCAAAAAAGGTCATCAAAACCTGGTCAAGAAGTTCTTTGATAACACCGGATTTTGTTGGTCTGACATTTGCAGTCCATAATGGAAAACAATTTATACCTGTATATGTTACTGAGAATATGGTAGGGCATAAACTTGGAGAGTTTTCACCCACGCGAACCTTCAAAGGTCACCCAGTCAAAAAAGGCTAATTAAATGGATAAATCAGTGGAATTAGTAGAAATTCAGGCGAAAGCCACACAAAAGCATTTAAGAATATCTGCCCGTAAAGTACGGCTTGTTGTCGATTTGGTACGGGGAGAAAATGTAGATAAAGCCCTTAGCCGATTAGCATATACGGAAAAAGCAGCGGCACCATATGTAGCTAAAGTTATAAAATCCGCGGCAGCCAATTTGAGGGACAAAAATGAAGAGGAAGATCTTGAAAATGAAGATCTCTTTGTAAAAGCAATTTTTGTCGATGAAGGTGTTACGTTAAAAAGGATTCAACCTGCTCCTATGGGGCGGGCACATCCTATTAGAAAAAGAACCAGCCACATAACAGCTATAGTGGCCAGGGAAGAAATTAAAGAGCAAGATTTACACGAAGACGAAGAGGTATAATTTGGGACAAAAAGTTAATCCAATAGGGTTTCGCTTAGGTGTAGTTAAAGGCTGGGATTCAAACTGGTTTTCAGAAGAAAATGTATCTGAGAATATCCTTGAAGATTTTAAATTGCGGTCGTATATAAATGCGCGATTGCGTAATGGCGGTATATCAAAAGTTGTGATTGAACGCACTCCAAAGAGAGTATTGTTAACGCTGCTCACAAGTCGTCCCGGTGTTATTATCGGTAAGGGTGGTGAACAGGTTGAGTTGCTTCGGGAAGAGCTTAAGAAGATAACCAACAAAGAAGTACAAATTAACATTAGCGAGATAAAACGCCCTGAAGTTGATGCAAGCCTTGTAGCTCAAAATATAGCACAACAACTTATTGCGCGAATCTCTTTTAGAAGAGCCATGAAAACATCCCTCTCTGCTGCTATGAGAATGGGTGCTAAAGGGATAAAGATCAAATGCTCTGGTCGCTTGGGTGGCGCTGAAATGGCACGAACCGAGCAATACAGGGAAGGGCGGGTACCACTGCACACTATCCGTGCTGATATAGACTATGCAAATGCTACGGCTAATACAATATATGGCTCTATTGGAATTTCTGTTTGGATATTTAAAGGTGAACTAATAGGTGATGTTGATTTAACACCTGCTGCCTTATCTACCCGAGAAGAAGGACAACAAGCACAAGGGCAACAAAAACGTCGTCCTAAACGCGGTGACAAAGGCGGTCAACGAGATAGACGTTCACGTAGGTAAATTGCTGAAATATTAACTATTGTAATTGTTTCTGATCAATGTTAGAACCAAAACGCTTTAAACGAAGAAAAGTCCAAACCGGACGAATAAAGGGTAATGCCGGAAGAGGCCATCAGCTTGCTTACGGTGATTTCGGCTTGAAGGCTCTTGAGCCCAAGTTTATTACTGCAAGGCAAATTGAAGCTTGTCGTGTGGCTATTGCTCGAAAATTGCAACGAGAAGGACAAACGTGGATACGTATTTTCCCGGACAAACCTATTACCAAAAAAGCAGCAGAAACCCGTATGGGCAGTGGTAAAGGTGCTCTCGATCACTTTGTGGCCATAGTAGAACCAGGACGTATTATGTTTGAGCTTACCGGAGTTCCAAAAGAACTTGCTCGAGATGCAATTCGGCTGGCTCAGCACAAACTACCTATTAAAACCAAATTCGTAGCAAGACGTAATTACGAAGGACCTTAAGGATAAGAAGATATGAAAGCAAAAGAATTAAGAGATCTTTCTATCACTGAGCTTGAAGCTCGGATTGATGATATTAATAATGAAGTGAGTCAGCTTAATTTTAATAAAGCTGTAGCAGGTCAGGTTGAAAATCCGGCACAAATGAGAGCCCGACGACGTGAATTAGCCAGGCTCAAGACTATAATACACGAAAAAAACACGGGTGACCAAGTAAGCCAAGAGGAAACACAAGATAATGAGTGAAGAAATTGTAAGAAATCAAAGGAAGCAGCGAATCGGTCTGGTAGTTAGTGATCGAATGCAAAAAACCATAACGGTAGCTGTAGACCGGCAGATTAAACACCCTATTTATGGTAAATACATTACGAAAACAACCAAGTACATGGCCCATGATGAAACCGGTGACGCAAAAATCGGTGACAAAGTGCAGATCATAGAAACACGACCCTTATCCAGACATAAACGCTGGAGATTGGTTGAAGTACTGGAAAGAGCCAAGTAAAGCGTAGGATATAAAAAAATGGTACAGACACAGTCTATATTAACCGTAGCCGATAATAGCGG
>JBBDVI010000121.1:0-5457 GCA_040903465.1 Flavobacteriaceae bacterium | reverse complement strand
TCCAGTCGCTTCATTCGCTGATAATTGAGAGCTGTGTAAGCAATAAGGGCATCGGTTTGTTCGGGTCCCGATGTTTTCTTATTTTCAAAAAAGTCAAGCATCTGTTCTGAGTACTCGCTATATGAAATAGCACTGATCAAAGCTTCTTTAATAGTATCTTCAATAATTGTAACAGTTTGTGTTTCCATAATTATTTTTTTACATAGTCGAAAAGAAAGAAGGATACTTTCACGTTTGGGGTTCTTGTGTTATCTTCGTTTTAAAGAGGCTAAACTAATATCTTTTCAATCAAATTACTATGACTAAAATCACAAACAGATGCCCCTGGTGCGGAACCGATCCTTTGTATGTTGCTTACCACGATACCGAATGGGGTGTACCCGTTTATGACGATAAGGTTTTGTTTGAGTTTCTGATCCTTGAAAGTTTTCAGGCAGGGTTGAGTTGGATAACTATTTTGCGTAAACGCAAAAACTTTCGAAAAGCATTTGATGATTTTGATTACAAAAAAATAGCAGTGTATTCCGAAAGTAAAATTCAGGAATTGCTTCAAAACGAAGGTATTATTCGAAACAAACTCAAAGTGCGTGCAGCTGTTAGCAATGCCGTTGCATTTATGAAAGTTCAAGAAGAGCATGGAAGCTTCAGTAATTATATGTGGGGTTTTGTTGACGGAAAACCCATCAAAAACAACCTGAAAAGCATGAGCGAAGTCCCCGCAACGACTCCTTTATCAGATAAAATAAGCAAAGACCTTAAAAAACGGGGATTCAAATTTATGGGTAGCACCGTGGTTTATGCCCATATGCAAGCTACTGGGATGGTCAACGACCATTTAGTGGATTGTTTCAGATATAACGAAGTATAATTATTTTTTGGCTTTCTTTTCGTAAAGTTCCAGATAGTGATTTGCCTTTTCAAATTCCTTCAATTCCTTAAGCGTTTGAGAATATTTTAAATAAGCGTTTGTATCAGGGTTTTTATCATTTTCAAACCATTTCTCAAACCATTTTTTAGCTTCTGTATATTGCCCTCTGTCAAAGTTTGTAATCGCTAGTTTTTCATAAATCTGAACAGATTCATAACCGTCTTCTATCACTTTTTCATAGACTTTGACGATATCAATAAATTGATCTTTTTGAGAAGGTGTAATATCAGATTGTTGTGCGGAAACAGAAAAGCTTAAAACCAGAAAGAGGATGGGGATTAAAAAAGCCTTGCTCATAAACTGCGGGGATGAATAAATTTAAGGTGGTAAATTTGATAAAATAAATGATAAAATCAAATTAATTTCGATAAATTTTGTGATGTGGCTATTTTGTAAGAAATGAAACAAACGTTTCCCTGCTGATTTCTTCGGCACCCATAGACTCCAGATGACGTGTATATACCTGGCAGTCAATGAGTAAATAGTTGTTTTCTTTTAGCTTTTGGACCAAATTGTAGAAGGCTATCTTAGAAGCATCCCGCACGAGGTGAAACATGCTTTCACCGCAAAATATTTTTTTATCTTGAATATCTATACCATAGAGTCCGCCCACGAGATTTTCTTCTTCCCAAACTTCTACTGAAGTTGCGTGACCCAAACGGTGGAGTTCGAGATAAGCTTCCTGCATGCTCCAGGTTATCCACGTGCCGGTTTCTTTTTTTCTTGTTGTGTGGGCACATTGCTTTATCACTTCCGCAAAAGCGGTATTTAACGTAATCTCAAAAGGGTTGTTTTTCAGTTTTTGCCTGAGGCTCTTTGAAACCTTGAATTTCTCGGGAAACAAAACCATTCTCGGGTCAGGGCTCCACCACAAGACCGGTTGATTGTCGCTGAACCAGGGGAAAATACCTTGGCGATATGCATTCATCAAACGCTCAGGTGAAAGTTTGCCCCCCAATGCGAGTAGTCCATCCTCATCTGCAAGTGAGACATCCGGAAACGGGGTGTTTTCTTCAAGATAAACCATAGTCTTTTTTAAAATATTAGCAGGCCCAGCAGGTAGATACAACTTCCTACAAGCATTAAAATAACTGTATAGGGTAAAATTTCCCGTGCCTTTAATTTTGTAATCGCAAGCAAGGGCAATGCCCAGAAGGGCTGGAGCATATTTGTAATTTGATCGCCATAAGATAGCGCCATGATGATTTTTGGTAAGGGAACACCAAGTTGCAAAGCAGCATCAACAATAATGGGGCCTTGCAAGGCCCACTGCCCGCCACCGCTAGGCACAAAAATATTGACCAGTCCCGCACTAAAAAATGTGAAAAGCGGAAGTGTTGTTTCATTTGAAATACTGATAAACGCCTCACTGATCATAGTAACCATTCCGGTATCCTTCATAATGCCCATAATACCAAAATACAAAGGAAACTGGATTAAAATACCCGAAGCCCCTGAAATAGCCTCGCCCAGAGCATTGGCAAAACTTTTAAAACTTCCGTGCAGAACAATGCCAAGACCCAGCATAAAAAAGTTGAGCATATTGGGTGTTATAACAAGGCTGCTCAGAGCTTCAAAATACTGCACAAAAAAAGCCGCAAGTAGAAGGAGACCAAAACCGATAGCAGCAATTTGAGAGTTTTCAATTTTGTTTGATGAATCACTTTCTTCAGAAGGAGCATATGGTTTTAAGGGAAAGTGTACTTTTTTTGATTCGGTTTTTTTGCTGAGAAAATAAAGGGTTATTGGAACAATAAAAAGCAAAACACCAAAAATAGTCAGGTTCCACCAGCTTAAAACGGTTTCACCTGTAGAGATTAAATTGGGAATTTGCTGAGTCATTTCGGGTGAGGTAATACCGTCCATCAATGCCGGAAGATGCCCTGCTTCGGCAACTTTTAAAGGCGCAGAACCGCTGATGCCACCATGCCAGATCATCAAACCCACATAACCCGAAGCGCCCACCAAAGGATAATTTATGGAGAAACCTCTTTTTAAAGAAGCCTCGGCAACTTTTCGGGCCATAATGGCACCAAAGATAAGGCCAAGTCCCCAGTTAAAAAATGCCACCAGCATAGTTGTGACACTCACCAAAATAACGGCACTTGCCGTTGAGTGGACATAGCCAGTAATATGGTCTGTCAAAGCACTCATGGGTTTGCTTAAAACCAGGATATGCCCCAACACCAGAATGAGCATCATTTGATATCCAAAAACCAACAGGTCGTTGTTCCAGATGCCTTTTTCCCAGAATTTTAAAACAGAAACCACATGGCTTTCGCCGGAAGGATTGTCACTGAAAATCAAGGCCAAAACGATAGTTAAAAAGGTTAAAAATACCGCAATCACAAAGGGTGACGGCACAAATTTTTCAAAAACCTTTTCCAGTGTCTTGGTGAATGACATTTTCTAAAGAATAAAAAAACGCGCAGGTTGCTGCGCGTTGATAGTTGCTTGTTTATTAAAAAGGTAAATCGTCGTGATCCTCTTCATTGAGATCATTAATGGGCTCAAAGGCATCAGCAGGAGGTGTGGGGGGCATATCTGAACTTGAAGAAGTTTGTTCTAAATTCTCGATGCGCCATCCTTGAATGGAGTTGAAATATTTGGTTTCCCCTTGAGGGTTTACCCATTCACGACCTCTCAAATTGATGCTTATTTTTACATTTTGTCCCTCCTTGAAATTGTTGAGTAAATCTGTTTTGTCTTGAACAAACTCAACCATGATGTGTTGCGGGTATTGCTCTTCAGTAGTGACCACAACTTCCCTTTTTCTAAAACCATTACTTCCAAAGGTTTGCGTTTCACCTATCATTTTGATTTTTCCTTGTACTTCCATAATTTAAATTTTTGCGAGCAAAACCTTCCAGGCAGAAGGAATGTCTCCTTTTTGTAAATAATTTTGTGCTAATTTATGAATTTCAGTTGTATCTGACGAACTTAATATCTTTCGTGCTTCCAAATTTTTAGATGTGAATTCCTTTATTTCTTCTGCAGAAGGAATACTCTCAATATTTCCAAGCATGCCGAGGTCATTTCCTGTCAAAATAGTACTTGAGATTATTTCTTTTGGGATTGAGTCAACCCCAATGCCCAATGTAGTTAAAGGCTTTGGCACTTCAAACATGCCCATATTGGAACGGCTGTACCAGTTGCCACCCATCCTTGCAACGGTGTCAATTTTTTGCTGGTCTATGACTTGGTTTTCGTCAAGAATGGATTCATCAATGTGAATGTTGACCACTTCACATATCACCAGGTTTCCGGCACCGCCTTCTTTACCCAGTTGCACCACCTCATTTACCACACATTCAAACTGTACAGGACTTTCGGCCACGCGGGGCGGTTTGATTTTTTCGGAAGGGACCGGTGTTAATCCTGCTTTGGTAAACTCGTTTGTGCCTTTAGGATATTCAGTGGAAGAAAGGGACATTTGCTGTACCATAGCAAAATTGACAATGTTAATAACAACCTCTTTTACTTCTAACACATTTTCATAGGTATGCTTTGTGGTATTGTCGCGACCGCGACGTGCAGGTGAAAAAATTAAAATGGGAGGGTTTGCACTAAAAACATTGAAAAAGCTAAAGGGAGATAAATTGACATTTCCTTTTGCATCAACTGTACTGGCAAAGGCTATGGGACGGGGCGTTACCGCACCAAGTAGATAGCCATGTAATCTGCCTACAGAGAGGTCTTTTGGGTCTAATGTTAGCATAAAGGCAAAGGTAACGAATGTGATAAAAAATGTGAACGATTGTTCCTTTAATTTATGAACACAATTATATTAACAGATTTCTGTTATATTTAGCATTTAAATTCAATTTCTATGCAAAGTGAAAGAAATTATTTCAGGGCAGTTTTTGTCCTTTTGTCTCTGGTCACAGTCACGATTATCTTATGGAATACGTATATATTTTTCAATGAGTTAAAAGAAAATGAACGTATTAGAATGGAAATCTGGGCAGCCGCACAGGCAGAGGTTTTAAAAGAATCTGACCTTGAAATTAGTGTTGCACAACTGGCTCTTGATATTATGAAGAGCAATTCATCAACCCCCATGATTTTATACAACTATGAAGAAGATGATTATGAATTTAATAATATACCTGAAGAAGAATATAGAACTCCCAATCAGAAAGAAGAACTAATTGAAAAATTTGAAAGCCAGTATGAACCTATTAATGTGACCTATGAAGGGGAAATATTAAGTACAATTTACTACGGAAACTCCAGTATCATTACCAAATTAAAATACTATCCATTAGCCATCCTTTTAATTATTTTGCTTTTTGTTGCCGTGATTTATTTTTTCTTCAGGACCCGAAAAGCGGCCGAACAAAACCGGCTTTGGGCCGGTATGGCCAAAGAGACAGCGCATCAAATAGGCACCCCACTTTCATCATTGATTGGTTGGACGGAGATTTTAAAATCAGAACATGTTAACCCTGAATATATCAACGAAATGGAAAAGGATATATTCAGGCTTCAAACCATAACAGACCGTTTTTCAAAAGTGGGATCGCTGC
>JBBDVI010000120.1:0-5493 GCA_040903465.1 Flavobacteriaceae bacterium | reverse complement strand
AAGTTCAATACTGTTTACTTTTCTTCCGATTAAATTTTCAAACTTTGCACGGTACGGTTCATAATTGACCCCGCCGTAGATAAAGAGCTCAAACTCGGGAAAAAGATCACCCACTTTCTTGCCGCTTTTCTTCTGCAGCTGTTCAAAATACATTTGCACCCAGGAGGGTATCCCACTGATGACGGACATGTTCTTATCTTTTGTTTCCTCTACTATGGCATCAACTTTAGTCTCCCAGTCTTCAATACAATTTGTTTCCCAGCTGGGCAACCTGTTTTTCTGAAGATATGAAGGAACGTAATGCGCGACAATTCCTGACAACCTCCCCAGTTTAATGCTATTTTTCTCGTCCAGCTCAGGGCTTCCCTGGAGAAAAATCATCTTACCGTCTACAAACTTTGCTTTTCCGGTTTCTGCAATGTAGTGCAGAATAGCATCACGTGCAGCTTCAATATGATATGGCATGGATTCTTTTGTCAATGGAATATATTTTGCTCCCGACGTTGTTCCTGAAGTTTTGGCAAAATACAAGGGTTTTCCCGGCCAGAGGACATCAGGTTTCCCCGATACCATCTCATCTACATATGACCTTAACTCTTCATAATCCCTCACAGGAACACGCTCTGTAAAATCTTTATAGGTCTTGATGTTTTTGAAATCATGATCTTTTCCAAAGTCGGTGTCTTTTGCTTTTTCAATCAAAGCCCAAAAAACCTTATCCTGAGTTTGAAAAGGACGTCTTGCCCATTTTTGGGTTTTACGATGTATGTATTTGGCAAATATTTTTGCCGCAAATGCTTTTATTGACATATGGTTTTCTTTATTCAGAAAGGTTTTTCGGAATTTAATTAAAGTCAATGAAATTTGTTGGATTTACGGGATACCCGTTACTCCATAGTTCAAAATGTAAATGTGCCCCTGTCGTAAGATCTCCTGTAGATCCTGAAGTTGCAATAACTTCACCTCCTTTTACCAAATCACCCTGTTGTTTTATTAAAGATGCATTGTGCTTGTATGCCGAAATAAGGTTGTTGTGATGCTCAATTATAATCACATACCCGGTTTCTGCAGTCCATTCTGCAAAGATGACTGTGCCGTCTGCAGTTGCCTTTACAGGCGTGTTTTCGGGCACGACAATGTCAACTGCATAGTGCTTGTTTTTAAGGTCATAAATTTCAGAAATGGGCCCATTTACCGGAGGAAACAAAACGCTGGTAATCATATTTGATGAAGGCTCAAATATATTGTATTTTTCTTCCTGGGCTACGCGCTCCCTTAAGAGTTCTTCTTTTTTGGAAGGAGATAAGTTCAATTCTGAAACTTCTTCAGTAACTGCGTCTATGATAGAATCCTTATTGATTTGTTCAGTCTGTAAATCACCCGTAAGCACTTTTTTTACAGAACCCAGGTATTGCTCGTTTAAGTATAAAACCCGTTGTATAGAATCTGTTTTGTAGGCAAGTTCTGTAGCTTGCTGCTTTAATTGTGTAGAAGAATACCCCGGAATATACTCCCTCAAAGGCGTAAATGCAATAATCACAGTTGTTATTATTATTAGGAACAAGGCAAAGAGGGTAGAGAACACAAATACGTTTAAGCGGTTGAGTTTGAAAGACATTTTTTCCTCAAAAGTGTCTTCATTTAAAACCACTAGTCTGTACTTGTTAAGCAGTTTTTTTACAATGCGTTTTCTTTTTTTTTGTTTTGGCTTCATTTACAATTTTTATTTCTCCCTGATACCGTAAAAAACAAAGATACAATTACACATAATAATTATATCAATTCTTTGGCTAAAACGTAGCAACTCCTCCGATGTTGTATGAAAAAAGCGGGGTGTTTTGAATGTTTATAGCGTTAATCTACCCTAAAAAAACAACTGATTCAAAAAATCTTAGTAACTTTGCAGTCTAAATTTTTAAAATATGGATGCATTGTTTCTTCCCTTAGCTATTGGCCCTTGGCAAATTGTCTTGATTGTAGTGGTGGTTCTGCTTCTTTTTGGTGGAAAAAAAATACCCGAATTGATGCGCGGATTAGGAAGTGGCATCAAAGAATTTAAAGATGCTTCCCGTGAAGAGAATAAAGAAGGGGAAGATAAGATTGAAAAATAAATAGGTTGCAATAAACTATAAAGGCTGTCTAAAAACATATTAGACAGCCTTTTTAATTTTAATATGCTTTGTTCTAATTCTGTTTTCCAACAGAATTTTTTATTTGATTTTTGCAGATTTTATAATGGCATCGAGCTCAAACTGGTAATCCCGCTTGCTAACCGAAGGTGCAAAAGTAAAACCTTCAATCACTAGATAACGGCTGTTTTTTTCGTCCTTTATGATATAACTAATGAATGGCCCGGCCATATAAAAATTAAATACTTCCCAGGTGCCGCGCACTTCATAAGCAAATTTACCATCCACTTGCGATTCAAAAAGATAGGGTGAAAATGCTTTTTCAGTAATCATATGACTTCCCTCTATTTCTGTGGGGCCGGGTATGTGTGTTTTACCTATAGAATCTCTCATAGCAATGATTTCCTGCATTCTGGTTTCTTCATTTCCAAAGCTTGAAAGCGGCATTTCATATACCAGTATATTCAAATCTCCTGAACGAATGTCTTTTCGCAACCAGGCAAAATCATCTGTAATTTTTGCAAAACGATAAACAGATGGCATTTTCAGGGAAACACCCAAACTGTCTTTTAAGGGTTGCACATCCAGTAATGACAGTGACATCCGGCGGTGTTTTTCATTGACTTCCATCTGGTAGAAATCACGAAGAATCTCCGGGGCATTCTCTTCAATTACTGCTATTATCTCTTCATTAGTGGGAGCACTGATAAATATTCCTTTCTGTGGTTTTGCATAAAGGTCTGTGGCAATGCGGTGGTTTGTGTCTTTTCCTTTTTGAATGTAAATGAAGTTGCGGTGCTGCTGTGTGAATCCTTCAAAAGATTGAGGCGGTAACTGGTTGATTGTATAAAGGGGCTCTTGTTGGGGCAAGCCGTCAACCGGAGCAGCAAATATTTTCCTGATGGCCTCTCCAATTTCCCCAGACCAAAGGTCGTTTTCAATGACTACCTGAATGTTGTTTAAATTGCCAGAAGATTTGGGCAACATAGCTTGTCTTTCTTCTTTAGTTTCATCACATGAGCTAAAAACAATTAAGAGTGAAAAAAGTACAAGTATTAAATTTTTCATTATATACATTTTTGGTTAACAATTTCAACCCTTAAGAATTTTTAGTTTCATTCCGGGTTTTAATTTTGTACCACTAATATCGTTCCATTTTTTTATGTTGTCAACAGAAACACCTGGAAACTTTTGAGCAATGCTCCATAAAGAGTCCCCATTTTTTACAACATATTGACTGGAACCTGCTTGATTTGTTGTTTGAGAACCTGCAATCGTAACTGGTTTTTTTCCACTCGGATAGAGAATTAAACGTTGCCCTATGCGCAGGTTATTGCTCCTCAATCCATTCCACGATTTAATGTTGCTCACCGTAACGCCATATCTGTTAGCAATTCTTCCGAGAAAATCACCGCTTCTGACACGATATGTTATTTGATCTTCCTGGCTGTAAAATTCAGGCAAAGGCTTTTCTTTTTTTTCTGAAATCGCTTTCGCGTAAGCATAAATATGTTTTTCATTGGTAACAAAAGCTCCAAGTCTGTCAAGAGGAAGCCTCAATGTGTAGCTTTTGCCTTTTATAAAGGGTATTAAATTCAGTTTGTATGAAGGATTCAGGAATTGAAGTTCTTCCATGGGTATTTCCAGAAGATCTGATATGTGCTCAAAACTCAAGCTTTGCTTAATGTGAATAGTGTCTGTTTCATAGTAAGGCAGGCCTGATTTGGGCAATTGAAAACCGTGCTCGTCGGCAAATTCAAAGATGTACATAGTAGCCAAAAATGCGGGTACATAACCTGCGGTTTCCCTGGGTAAATTGTGACGAATGTTCCAGTAATTCTTGCTCCCTCCTGACCTTCTGATTGCTTTGGACACGTTTCCGGGTCCAGAATTATAAGCCGCCAGTGCTAAATCCCAGTCATTAAAAACATTGTGCAGCTTGCTTAAATATTTTGCTGCAGACTCTGTTGCCCTCAAAGGGTCTGAACGCTCATCAACATAGGAGCTCACATCCATTCCAAACATTTTGCCCGTGGGGTACATAAATTGCCATAAGCCCGTTGCACCAACCCTTGAGCGCGCACGCGGGTTAAGAGCCGACTCTACTATAGCAAGGTATTTGAGTTCAAATGGAAGGCCGTGCCTGTCCAGTTCTTCTTCAAACATCGGGAAGTAATAGTTGCTTAGGTTCATTAAGCGCTGCAACGATTTCCTTCTGTTTTTTAAATACATTTTAATAACGCGCTCCAAAGAAGGGTTGTATTCAACGTTAAATGGGGTTCTTGCGTTTAATTCTATAAGGCGCTCTTTTAGTAGTTCTGTGGTAAGCTCTTCATAAACGACCGCTTCTTCTTCCATGTCTTCTTCAAAGTCTGTGACTGTGGCATACATTTCTTCAAAGAGCTCGGAATTGTACAGTTCTCTTTTCCAGAGGCTGTCAATCTCTACGCTCTGGGGGTATTTTTTAAAATAAGCGAGAATGCTGTCTTTGAGTGATAGTGGGTTTTCTTCAAGGGTAATTACCTCATTATCTTTTTCCACAGGAACACCAGTGGTATCGTCAATATTTTCTTGAGCCTGAACAAAAGAAAACATAAAAGTAAAAATTAGGGGCAAAATTATTTTACTCATGTTTTTTAAGGTATGGTTTGTTGCGCAAAATAGTAAAAAAATTAATTGAATATAATTCTGGTGTGTTAAACAACACAATAAAATGAACGATTGTAATGAAAAGCTATTGTCTTATTTTAAAATTGCAGCAATTCCGGGAAGTGTTTTACCTTCGAGCATTTCAAGCATTGCTCCACCGCCTGTTGAAACATAACTTACTTTCTTATCGAGTCCAAACTTCTTAACAGCAGCAACGGAATCACCACCCCCCACAAGAGAATAGCAGCCGTGCTTGGTAGCTTCAGCAATGGCAATGCCTAAAGAAACCGTTCCATGAGAAAACGCTTTTATTTCAAAAACACCCACGGGGCCATTCCATAAAATTGTTTTTGAGTCTCTTACCACACCTGCAAACAGCGTATTTGTTTGTGCCCCCACATCCAGTCCCATCCATCCGTCATGAATGTCGTAAATGTCACAGTTTTTTGTGTTGGCATCTTCAGAAAACGCATCGGCAATCACAGCGTCAACCGGTAAATGGACGGCTACATTTTTTTCATTTGCCATTTTCAAAATATGTAAAGCAACATCTTGTTTATCTTCTTCAACTATTGAGCCGCCAACTTTACCTCCCTTGGCTTTGATAAAAGTAAAGGCCATCCCTCCACCAATAATGAGGTGGTCTATTTTATCTAAAATATTTTCAATCACTGTTATTTTTGAAGAAACCTTTGCGCCGCCAATAATGGCGGTC
>JBBDVI010000119.1:0-5536 GCA_040903465.1 Flavobacteriaceae bacterium | reverse complement strand
GTAAGAATATGAAGGTGAAATAAGAATATTGCAAAAAGAACAACAACAACTATTAAGTATTCAGAGGCGTTTTGACTTGAGTTCACAGGCATATAATTTGTTTTTGTCAAAACGCAGTGAGGCAGGCTTGGTCAAAGCAGCAAATGTGAGTGATGTCCAGGTAATTGACCCTGCAAAAGATATCGGTGGAGGACAGATAGGACCAAACAATCAGTTGAATTATGTTATGGCGACTGTTTTCGGGTTTTTTATACCCTTTGTATTTGTCTTTTTAATAGTATTTTTTGACAATAAAGTACATACTACTCAGGATATTATAAGACTATCTCCTATTCCTCTTTTGGGAGTCATAGGTAAAGGAAAAATAGGAGAAAATTTAATTGTTTTACAAAAACCCAAATCTGCAGTGGCCGAGTCTTTTAGGGCCATTCGTGCCAGTTTACAGTTCATGTACAAAAAGCGTGGTCTTGAAGGTTCCAAAACGGTTTTGGTCACTTCCACAATTGGCGGTGAAGGAAAAACATTCTGTTCTATTAACATTGCCTCTGTTTTTGCTTTAAGCGAAAAAAGAACTGTCTTATTGGGTCTCGACTTGCGTAAACCTAAAATATTTGATGACTTTAATATCAATAACAGTGTGGGTGTTGTTAATTATTTGATCAACGAAGTTTCTGTTAATGATATAGTACAAAAGACATCGGTCCCTCACCTGGATGTGATTACATCCGGACCAATTCCGCCAAATCCATCAGAGTTGCTAATCAGTGATAGAATGGATGAACTTATGGATGAATTGTCTCAACAGTATGATTATATTGTGTTGGATTCACCACCGCTGGCCCTTGTAGCAGATTCACTTGAACTTGTTAAATATGCTGATGCCACTATTTATGTTGTGCGACAAAACTTTACTAAAAAGGGAATGCTCTCCATCATCAATGAAAAATATAAAACCGGCGAGGTTAAGCATATCAGTTTTGTGTTAAATTACTTTCAGCAAAAAGGAAGATATGGCTATGGTTACGACAATAGTTATGGATATGGATACGGTTACGGCTTTGGCTTAGGAAATTATCACTACGGTTATCTTGAAGACGATAAGAAACCGCCATTATATAAAAGATTGTTTAAAAGAATTTTTAAAAGAAAATAATTTTAATTAGTTTACTATTCATAAGTTGCCTGTTTATTTTATGTAAATGTTATAAACTTTAAGTCAATTCTTTGCGACACTAATTCGCATTATATGCTATCGAGAAAACAAAGGTTTATAAAAAGAAGTTTTGATGTAATGGTTTCTCTTTTGGCATTGGTTTTAATAATTATTCCCTTAATTTTGTTGCTTCTCATATCCAAGCTCGATATTGGCTTATCTGGTTTGTTTGTTCAAAAGCGTATTGGTAAAGATGGTAAACCTTTTAAAATGTATAAAATAAGGACGTTGAAAGGAAATAAACATCACAGCATTACTGATATTTTAAGCCACGAGACCAAATATGGCAAATGGCTGCGAAAGACAAAGCTGGATGAGTTGCCACAGCTATTCAACGTGTTGAAAGGTGATATGAGCCTAGTGGGACCAAGACCTGACCTTCCGGGGTATGCAGATGCTTTAAAAGGTGAAGACAGTATTGTTCTTTCAGTAAGGCCGGGCATTACAGGACCGGCAACATTGAAATATAAAGGAGAGGACAAGCTTTTAAGAAAGCAGAAAAACCCGTTGAAATATAACGATGAGGTGATTTGGCCTGATAAAGTAAAAATAAACAAAGAATATGTAAGGAATTGGACGTTTTCCAAAGACCTGATGTACATTTATAAATCGATAGTAAATTAAACAAAAATGATTGAAAAACCACATATAGCTGTTATTGGACTTGGATATGTAGGATTGCCACTCGCCGTGGAATTTGCAAAAAAATATAAAGTAACCGGTTTTGATATAAATAAAAAGCGAATTACAGAACTGCAGAATGGTAAAGACCTGACACTGGAAGTGGAAGATGAGGATTTAAAAAATGTACTCAATTTAAAAACCACCACCGGGCTTTTAGTAACTGATGACTCTGAAGCATTGAAAGACGCATCCATTTATATCGTTACCGTTCCCACTCCCACTGACAAATACAACCAACCCATACTCACACCACTTGTTAAAGCCAGTGAAAACATAGCCCGTTACCTCAAAAAAGGAGATATCGTTATCTATGAATCTACCGTGTATCCGGGAGTGACAGAAGATATATGTGTGCCGGTACTGGAAAAAAATTCAGGATTAAAATTCAATAGTGATTTTTATGCAGGCTATTCGCCGGAACGCATCAATCCGGGAGACAAGACGCATACAGTGACCAAAATTTTAAAAGTCACTTCAGGCTCAACACCCGAAATAGCAAAAAAAATAGACGATTTATATAAATCTGTGATTACAGCAGGAACCCATCTTGCGCCTTCAATCAAAGTAGCCGAAGCCGCCAAAGTAATTGAAAATTCACAGCGTGATATCAACATTGCTTTTGTAAACGAACTTTCCAAAATATTCAGATTGCTTGAGATTGATACCCAAGCAGTGCTTGAAGCAGCAGGTACAAAATGGAATTTCATCAAATTCACACCGGGCCTTGTGGGCGGACACTGCATTGGTGTTGATCCATATTATCTGGCACAAAAGGCAGTGGAAGAGGGTTACAATCCTGAAATAATCCTGGCAGGCAGAAGAATGAATGACGGCATGGGAGCTTATGTAGCTTCTGAAACCATTAAGCTCATGATTCAAAAAGACACCAAAGTTAAAAACGGAAATGTGCTTATTTTAGGTGTTACCTTTAAAGAAAACTGCCCTGACATCAGGAATTCTAAAGTGATTGATGTGATCAAAGAATTCAATAAATACAATCTCAACGTGGATGTTTATGACCCTTGGGCCAATACAGAAGAAGTGGATCATGAATTTAAAATCCCTTTGATTAATGACACCAGCAGACTTAAGAATAATTATGATGCGATTGTCCTGGCAGTCTCACATCACCAGTTCAAAGACTTTGACTTTGATGCTCACAAAGCTCAAAATGCTGTTGTTTTTGACGTGAAATCATTTTTACCAATCGATAAAATAGACGGAAGATTATAATGTACGACCACAAATACCACCATCAGAATTTATCAGAATATTCATTTCTCATCACTGGGGGAGCAGGGTTTATCGGTTCAAACCTTGTGGCTTATTTACTGAAATACAAAGCAAAGAAAGTACGGGTTTTGGACAATCTGGCGACCGGGTTTTTAAAGAATATATCTGAATTCCGGGACCTTTCAAACTTTGAGTTTATGGAAGGCGATATACGGGATTTGGAATCATGTAAGAAGGCCATGCGAGACATGGATTTTGTATCACACCAGGCAGCTTTAGGTTCAGTGCCACGTTCCATAAATGACCCCATCACGTCAAATAATGTCAACATAAACGGATTTTTAAACATGCTGGTGGCCCAAAAAGAATCACCCTCAGTTAAGCGTTTGGTTTATGCGGCATCCAGTTCTACTTATGGCGACAGTAAAAAATTGCCCAAAGTTGAAAATGAAATCGGCCGGCCTTTATCACCTTATGCCGTGACAAAATATGTAAACGAACTCTATGCAGATGTTTTTTACAAAACATACAAAACCCAAACAATCGGTTTGAGGTATTTTAATGTGTTTGGTCCAAATCAAAGTCCCACTGGGGCTTACGCTGCTGTAATTCCTTTGTTTATGCAGGCCTTAAAAGATAAAAAAGCACCCACCATCAATGGAGACGGTGAACAGACACGCGATTTTACCTATGTAGAAAATGCGGTTCAGGCCAATGTGAGGGCTTTCTTCGCTGAAGAAAATGCGGTGAATGAAGTTTTCAATGTTGCTTATGGCGAACAAATCAGTTTGAACAGTCTTTGGGAAAATTTACAGGAAATTTCAAACACGAAACTTGAAGCGGTTTTCGGCCCACCAAGGGTAGGTGATGTGAGGGATTCACTTGCAGATATTTCAAAGGCGAAAGAACTATTAGGATACCAACCGGAATTCAGCGTATATGACGGTTTGAAAATTACGTGGAAACACTTTTAAAGCATTTTTAATGAAAAGAATTTTAATCACAGGAGGAGCAGGGTTTATAGGTTCGCATGTGGTGCGTCTGTTTGTAAATAAGTATCCTGATTACCATATCTTCAACCTGGATTTTTTGACATATGCCGGAAATTTAGAAAATTTAAAAGACATTGAAAGCGCTCCAAATTATACCTTTATAAAAGCAGATATCCAGGATGCTGAAGTGATAGACAAGCTTTTTAAAGTCCATAATTTTGATAGTGTAATACACCTTGCTGCCGAGTCGCATGTAGACCGTTCCATTACAGATCCACTGGCTTTTTTAAAAACCAATGTTTTGGGTACAGTGAATTTGCTCAACGCCGCACGCGAACTTTGGACTGGGAATTTTAAAAACAAATTGTTTTATCATATCAGTACAGATGAGGTTTACGGAACCCTGGGAGAAACAGGCTTGTTTACAGAATCAACGAGTTACGACCCAAATTCGCCTTACTCGGCTTCAAAAGCAAGTTCAGATCATTTTGTAAGGGCTTATGGTGAGACCTATGGTTTGCCTTATATTATTTCAAACTGTTCAAACAATTATGGGCCTAACCAGTTTCCGGAAAAGCTCATCCCGCTTTTCATTCATAACATTATAGAAAGAAAACCCCTTCCGGTTTACGGTGACGGCAATTATACACGCGACTGGCTGTATGTGATTGATCACGCCTACGCAATTGATCTGGCTTTCCATAAGGGAAAAGAAGGTGAAACATATAATATAGGAGGTTTTAATGAATGGAAAAATATTGACCTGGTGAGGTTGCTCTGTACTCAAATGGATGAAAAACTAAACAGACAGCAGGGATCTTCAGAACAGCTGATCACCTTTGTCAAAGACCGACCGGGACACGATTTGCGTTATGCCATCGACGCATCAAAAATCAATAAAGAATTAAACTGGAAACCATCAGTCACCTTTGAAGAAGGACTGGCAAAGACCATTGACTGGTATTTAGACAACAAAGAATGGCTGACTCACGTTACCACAGGTGAATATCAGAAATACTACAAAAAGCAATACAAAACTGACTCGTTATGAAAGGAATTATTTTGGCCGGTGGTGCCGGAACACGTTTGCACCCTTTAACTCAGGTAGTTTCAAAACAATTGCTGCCCGTTTATGACAAACCGATGATTTACTACCCGCTTTCGGTGTTGATGCTGGCTGATATAAAAGACATATTGATTATTTCCACACCTGAAGATTTGCCAAATTTTGAAAAACTATTTGGGAATGGGTCTCATTTGGGCATCTCTATAACCTATGCAGAACAACCTTCTCCTGATGGGCTTGCCCAGGCTTTTATTATTGGAGAAAAATTTATTGGTAACGATGATGTTTGCCTGATTTTAGGTGATAACATTTTTTATGGAGCAGGGTTTCAAAAGCTGCTCAATGAAG
>JBBDVI010000118.1:0-5539 GCA_040903465.1 Flavobacteriaceae bacterium | reverse complement strand
TTTCACCTATGAGGACTTTACTGATACGGTGAATAAAAAAGAGGCCATTATCAAAGCCCTAAACCGGATGGCTGCTTCCGGTAGAATAACCAAGTTGTCAAAAGGCAAATATTACAAACCGGAGAAAACGGTCTTTGGGGAGCTAAAGCCCAATCAATCCCAAAATGTAAAAGACCTTTTAGAAGATGACGGAAAAACCATAGGGTACCTTACCGGTTATAGCATCTACAATCAACTGGGATTAACAACACAAGTAAGCAACACCATACAAATAGGAAAAAATGAAATACGACCCACTTTTAAAAGAGGGATGTACACCATAAAATTTATACGCCAGAAAAACACGATTACCAAAGACAACATTCCCCTGCTGCAATTGTTGGATGCGATGCGCTACATCAAAAAAATACCTGATACCACTGTTGCATCGGCTGCAAAACGTTTATTGGCCATCCTGGAAAAGCTAACTGAAAAAGACAAAAGCACCATGGTGCGACTTGCGATGAAATATCCACCGGCTACCAGGGCTCTTTTGGGTGCGTTATTGGATCAATTAAAAAATGAATCCCTCACTGAACCCCTTTTTAACAGCCTAAACCCAATCACCACATACAAACTGCGGGGCATAGATAAAACACTTTCAACCACTGCTAAATGGAATATTGTATGACTTTACACGAAAACGAACAACTTTTCAGGCAGTCTGTAGAATTTACGGCACAACAAATGGGCATTCCGGCCATTTATGTAGAAAAAGATTATTGGGTGACCTATGCGTTGCACATCTTATTCCATAGCGAATTGAAATCAAAACTTGTGTTTAAAGGGGGTACTGCCCTATCCAAATGCTTTCAATTGATTGACCGTTTTTCAGAAGATGTTGATTTGGTGGTATTGCGAAACGAAAAGGAATCGGGCAACGAACTTAAAAAAACCATAACCAAAGTAAGCAAACTCCTCAACAAAACACTTCCGGAAGTTCCTGTTGAAAACGTAACACAAAAAATGGGAATGAACAGAAAAACTGCGCATAGCTATAACAAATCCTTCCAAGGTAAATATGGCCAGATAAGGGATGTGATTATTGTGGAAGCAACTTGGTTTGGTCATTATGAACCTTATATCAAGAAGAAGGTTAATTCCTTTATTTACGATATGCTAAAAGAAAATAATCCGGAAGCTGCAATCCAATATAACCTCCTTCCGTTTGAAGTCCTGGTTTTGGAACCAAGTAGGACTCTATGCGAAAAAATAATGAGTTTAGTGCGTTTTTCTTATAGTGAAAACCCTTTTGATGATTTAGGAATGAAGATAAGGCACACCTATGATTTATACTTTTTACTAAACAATAAGGAAATCAAATCGTTTTTTGAATCTCAACAATTTGAAAAAATGCTTTTTTCGGTAGCAGCAGATGATGTAGTAAGCTTTAAAAATAATTATAAATGGCTCAAATACCATCCGGTTGATGCTTTAATTTTTAAAGACCCCGAGACGGTATGGAAAAAACTAAAACCAATTTACAATGATGACTTTAAAAATTTAGTATATGGTGATTTCCCTGATGAAAATGAAATACTAAAAACACTCCAAGTAATTCAAAAACGAATAGAAAAAATGCCCTGGAACTTAAACGTATAAAGTTCTATTAAACTTTCTATTTCACTATAAAATTGTACTTTTAAAAAGCCAAAATTGAAACCAACCAAATGAAATTCACCGAAGCGCGACTGGAACAAGTATTTGCCTCACTCTTAGCTGAAGAAGGATATCCACATTTTACAGGCAAGCAATTAATAAGAACTGATGATGCAGTGCTTATTCACGAAGATTTAATTTCATTCCTAAAAATACACTACCAACACGAAAACCTTACAGACAACGAAGCCAAACAGATTGTTTTAAAACTGGAAAGCTTTCCGGCAACCGATTTGTATGAAAGCAACAAGGCTATTATGAAAATGGTTGCAGACGGGTTTATCCTAAAACGGGAAGACCGTACCAAAAAAGACCTCTATATACAGTTGATTGACTATTCCGGTTTAAACCGGCAGAAGCAACCCGATGCAACCGGGTTGACAACCGTGGTTGCTGAAGGAGCAACCGAAAATAAAAAGGACAATAACATCTATAAGTTTGTCAACCAACTGGAAATAACTGGCTACCACAAACGCATTCCCGATGGCATTTTATACATCAACGGCTTGCCGCTCGTTGTCTTTGAATTTAAAACCGCTATTCAGGAAAATTGCACCATTCATAACGCTTATGTGCAACTCACTAACAGATACAAAAGGGACATCCCGGAATTGTTTAAATACAATGCCTTTTGCGTGATCAGTGATGGTGTAAACTCCAAAGCCGGTTCCTTTTTTGCACCTTATGAGTTTTTCTATGCCTGGCGTAAAACCGAAGGAATGGAAAGTGAAGTGGACGGTATAGACAGCATGTACACTTTGATCCAGGGAATGCTTCACAAAGATCGCGTAAGGGATATCATTAGGAACTTTATCTTCTTTCCGGATGCCTCCAAAAAAGATGAAAAGATAGTTTGTCGATATCCGCAATATTACGCAGCAAATAAACTCTATAAAAGCATCCTTATAAACCAAAAACCAACCGGCAACGGAAAAGGTGGAACCTATTTTGGTACCACCGGTTGCGGTAAAAGTTTTACCATGCTCTTTTTGACAAGGTTGTTGATGAAAAGTGTGGAGTTTTCAAGCCCGACTATTGTTTTAATCACAGACCGAACTGATTTGGACGATCAACTTTCAGGTCAATTTACAGCAGCAAAAAGCTACATTGGCGACAATCATGTGATTAGTGTAGAGAGCCGCGCTGAACTCAAAACTCAATTGCAAAACCGGCAAAGTGGTGGGGTATTTTTAACCACCATTCACAAATTCACAGAAGATACAGACTTGTTAACCGAGAGAACCAATGTAATCTGTATTTCAGATGAAGCCCACCGCAGTCAAACCAACCTGGATCAAAAAATTAGAGTTACCGAAAACGGAATTTCAAAAACGTATGGCTTTGCTATATACCTCCATGATTCATTACCCAATGCCACTTATGTAGGTTTCACCGGAACGCCTATTGATGCCACACTGGATGTTTTTGGTGAGATTGTGGATGCTTACACGATGACCGAATCGGTTAAAGATGAAATTACGGTGCGCATTGTTTATGAAGGCCGGGCAGCTAAAGTCTTAGTCAACAACAGTGAACTGGAAAAAATCGAAGCTTATTACAACCAATGTGCTGAAGAAGGTACCAACGAATACCAAAATGAAGAAAGCAAAAAAGCATCTACAAATATGCAGGTGATACAGGGCGACAAAGATCGTTTCCAAGCACTTGCGCAGGATTTTGTAACCCATTATGAAACAAGGGTCTCTGAAGGTGCCACCGTTAACGGAAAAGCCATGTTTGTTTCCAGCAGCAGACCGATTGCTTTTGAATTTTACAAAAATGTGATTGCCTTACGCCCGGAATGGGCAGAACCACTAATTTGTGAACCCGGCAGTACCCTCACCGAAAAAGAACAAAAGGAGATCAAACCAATGGAACGCATTCATATGGTGATGACCCGTGGTAAAGACGATCCGGAAGAAATGTATAATTTATTAGGAACCAAAGAGGATCGTAAAGAACTGGACAGGCAGTTTAAAAACTTCAAATCCAATTTTAAAATCGCGATTGTTGTCGATATGTGGTTGACCGGTTTTGATGTTCCCTTTTTAGATACTATGTACATTGACAAACCCATTCAAAGACATAATTTAATCCAAACCATATCCCGTGTCAACCGGAAATACAAAGACAAAGAAAAAGGCTTGGTTGTGGATTACATCGGAATAAAAAAGCAAATGAATATGGCGTTGGCAATGTATAACAAAGTGGATAGTCAAAATTTTGAAGATATTGACCAATCCATTACGGTTGTAAAAGACCAACTGGATGTATTGCAACGGTTGTTTCACAAATTTGATACAAGCAAATACTTTAAGGGAAACCCGGTTGAACAGTTGCAAACCCTAAATCGTGCTGCTGAGTTTGTTCAGGTTACAGAAGACATTGAAAAACGGTTTATGCATATCGTGAAGCGTTTAAAAGCGGCTTATGATATCTGTGTGGGAAGTGAAGAAATTACATGGCAGGAAAGAGACCAAATTCATTTCTTCCTGGCGGTGCGTTCCATCGTTTTTAAGCTCACCAAAGGAACCGCTCCTGATACAGCCCAAATGAACTCAAAAGTGCGTCAAATGATTGAAGAAGCTATCACAAGCGAGGGTGTGGAGGAGATTTTTAAGCTGGGTGACGAAACTGCAAAAGAAGTAGATATTTTTGACGACAATTATCTGGCAAAAATTGACAAGATAAAACTGCCGAATACCAAGATAAAGCTATTACAACAGCTACTAAAAAGGGCCATTGAAGATTATAAAAAAGTAAACCGCATCAAAGGAATAGACTTTTCCAAAAAAATGCAAAGCCTGGTTGAAAAATACAACGAAAGAAAAGAAAGTGATGTTTTACGCAGTGAAGTTTTGGAAGAATTTACAGATGAAATCATCGACTTATACCACGCCCTTAAAAAAGAAAAAGAATCCTTCAATGATCTGGGAATTGATTTTGAAGCCAAAGCATTTTATGATATTCTAAGGGAGCTGGCCATTAAATATGACTTTGTATATCCGGATGAAAAACTGATCCCACTATCTGAAAAAGTAAAAGCCGTTGTTGACGACAAAACCAAGTACACCGATTGGAGCAAAAGAGCAGATATCAAAGCAGAACTCAAAGTAGATCTAATCATTCTACTCGCCGAAAGCGGCTACCCACCGGTTGACCGGGATGAAGTCTATAAAGAGATTTTTGAACAGGCTGAGAATTTTAAGAGGTATAATAGCTTTTAAGGATGTAAAAAATGAATAGTCAAAGATCAGGCAATCGATTTGAACAAATAACTAAAGATTATTTTAAGTGGTTATTTGATCTCTATTTTTCATCCCCTTAAACCAAGCCTCCTTTTCAATTCATATTCATTAAGTTCATACTTTTCTCCAATACCTATTTCTCCTAACTCAAAAGCTTTATGCTTTCTATAATACCAATAACTATTATAAATACCTCCTTTTAAATGCACGAAAATAGTTTGTTTATTCTCTTCAAATTGGTGCCTTATATCTTCAACAAAAAAATAATCAGTGCCTACTTTGGCTTTTAAAAAAGCTAATGTGATATTTTCCCCTATTTTAGGTAAGTGCTGTAGGTTACTACATTTAACTGTTCCATAGTTCTTAAAATAATCGACGTGGAAAAAAATCTCTACTTTATTAAAATCAAAGGTATATTCATAATTAAAAAGACTCTCATAGATTTCCTTCAATTGCTTTCTAATTTTATAGGATTTTAATCCGGTCTTGATTTCAATTTCCTTTAAAGTTGGATAAGGAAGGTCGTCATCATTGTAATAATCCTTTGAGCTTAAAAACTCTATAAGTTGTGAATACCTTTGTTTGCTCTTAAA
>JBBDVI010000117.1:0-5565 GCA_040903465.1 Flavobacteriaceae bacterium | reverse complement strand
ATAACAGCAGCACGTGACTATTGAGATGATACCGAATACCAGTATAAGGGTGGAATTGGGTAATGTTTGTTTTTCCATAATAGTTGATTTAAGTTAGTTGGTTAGAATTATAGCATCCAAGATACTAAAAAAATATTTTGACAGAAAGCCTTTCATTAAAACAACCCGATTTTAAAGAAATAGCTTACAATAATAATAATGACATTAATGAAAATAAGACCCATTTTAATATGAAAATCAAACCTGAATTTTATAAACAGGTTGAACAAAACGAAAAACAACAGAAAAATCAAGGAATAAATAGCCGGATACATCTTGAACGCAGCCACAAACTCACCCTGAAACAAAAGGGCTGTGGCGCGTTGTATGCCACAGCCCAAACATTCCAGACCAAATATACTTTTATTTAAACAAGGGATCATGTAATCTTCCATCCCCTAAAAATATAAAAAGTTTTTTAATTTTTATTGTGTACGGTTACTTTATAATCAATAACCAGGTCATCTGCTGTTGTGAGTTTGACCAGATAAACCCCACTGCTCAGATTAGCAGTAGAAAAAGTGTAACGTTGTTGCTCACCCAGATTTTGCTCATTGATCACCAGTTTTCCTGACATGTCATATACAGACGCATTTTTAATGTCAATCACTTCAGGGTTGGAAACCTCAAGTTGTGAAAGACGGTTGTTCTGGAAAAAATCTACTGTAGCAAAACTTTTTCTATTACCATTCGCGTTCCCGTTTTGACCATTGCTTCCATGTCCTTTTTTGAAGACTAAAAAATATCTGTCTTCAATTAAACCGGCATTTCCTGAATGATTGATTAACGCCTGACTACCTAAGTCAAGTTTTTGATATGAATTTTGAAGTTCATCATATAAATAAAGCTTAAAATTATTCATATTGTCAAATCCTTTCATTTGAATCAGATTTATTTTAAAATTGTTTTGGCCGTTTTTAACTCTTAGGCCAATTGGAACTTTTGAATGAAAATCATAAGGTCTGGTTTGTATTACAAAGGGATCGTTCCTCTGCTCAACCTTCCAGAAAGCATCACCTGTTTGAATTACTGATGGGTGCGTTCCGTCAAAACCTCTGTCAAAACCATTGCTTGACCCATTTGAAAACATAAGCACCATATCTCTAGTGTAGGTGTCATTAACTTCAACGTGAAATCTAAGTGTGCCATCGATGCCTGACGAAAATTTAGAGATTATGTTATTTTTTGTATTTGTAGAAGCTGATTTAAATTGACTAAAGTTTGTCGCGCTCAGACCCACATGCTTTCTCATACTGTTTTTAAATGTTACGGTCCCGTTTGTACCACTGATACTGTTGTCACCAATAACGACAAAGCCTTGTCCTACAGGTGCAAATCGTCTTTCAACGTGTGCCCCCAACACACCGGTTGGTGTACCCGGAGTACCGACTCCATTGGTCTCAGTAAACACAGGCAAGGTGTATGTTCCAGAATATGTACCGTCACCAATGTCATCACCACCGGCAGGTACCCAGACTCCATAGCCTCCCTCATAATCATAAATGAAGTGTGTATTGGTAGTTCTGTCCTGATCCCAGAATAATATCTGAGATTTAATATCTGGATTTTCTGAAAGAAATGCAGTTAAGTCCAAAGCAGATGGATAGGGGTTCCCTACTAGTGTTGAAAGTCCTTCAGTGCCATTATGAGAAACGGTAATGCTAATATCGCCATCATTGGGTCTTCCTCTAAAGTCATAAAGTTGATCATGGGCATCTACATCGGTGCGAGTGCCTTTCATAGTAAAGCCTTCCCCGGCAGCAAGATTGCCTGAATTAGCTATATAAAACCAGCCATAATATGAGTTTGAACCTCTCAAAGTATAAATCCACCTGCTTGAGACCCGCAGCGGATTTGACTGACCATTATAGGAAGTTAATGTTTGTTGTTGAATACTATGTGTTGGATGTGTTCCACTACCCTGTACATCAAATAGTTGGGTGATTCCGAAGTTCTTGTTTCCGGCAGCCCCTCCGGGAATACCCACAGGAGAAGCCCAGTAATTGTAATCATAGGCATTGGCCCAGCCTCTTTGTAAGATGGAGATAGAGCCATTTCCTGAATTTTGAGATGCGACTTTGTTTCCTTGTATGAGTTGTGAGTCACCACGCAGGTAGATACTAGCTTTTGTGTCAGCATTGTTGTTATCTTGTAAATCAATACCGTTTTCTACATAAAGCACAACATCGTTCGCATAAATATAGGAGTCTGTTGAAGCAATAGTGTTGGGTGTGACATACAAGTCAGTAGTTTGAGCAACCGAATTACCTAGAAAGAGCAATAGGGATGCTAAGAGTAGTAGGTGTTTCATAATTTTAAGTTTAGTATACAGTAGTTTGGGGTTTCACTGTTATTTTAACAAATCAAATGTACAATATTTTTTTAAAAAAGGTTTAAATGTCTTTGCTTTTTTCGATTATCTGCTTGATTTTTAGCGCCCTATTTTAATGAGTTGTGTCTATTTCAATAGATTTTGTGAACTTTTAGAAGGTGATTTTAACCCTGAAATTGATTGTTTTATCTTATTTTTATAAAAAAAATAAATTTTGAAACTACAAGTAGGAGATAAAGTACATGCAATTGACGAAGTAATGGAAGGCCGCGTTATTGCTGTTATTGAAGACAGAGTGCATGTTAAGACACGGGACGGTTTTACCCTTCAGTTTTCAGAAAAAGAACTCATCAAAATTGATGGGGATTCCTTTTTTGGAATACCTCCTTTTACATCAGTGGATGAAATTTTAAAGGAAAAAGAACCTCCCAAACGAAAAAAAACAGTTGTTCCATCAAAAAAAGAAAGGCACATTCCTACCATGGAAGTCGATTTACACATCAATCAGTTGGTAAATTCAACACGCGGGATGGATAATTTTGATATGTTGAACCTTCAGATAGAAACCGCAAAGCGACAACTGGAATTTGCCATGCAAAAGCGTTTTCAGCGGGTGGTTTTTATTCACGGAGTTGGGGAAGGTGTGTTGCGCAACGAACTGGAATATCTATTTAACAGATATGATAATCTCAAGTTTTATGATGCTGATTATCAAAAATATGGCCGCGGGGCTACCGAGGTGTATATTTTTCAGAACCCTAAATAATCAATCGATGGTGTTTTCCACAGTGCCCATATCAAGGGATTCTTCCGTGAGGCCTTCTCCAGATGATACCAGGCGCAGGTTGACAAAATCCAGACTTGTGCTTAAAACATAGGTAGTGTCCTGCTCAGTGCCTTCATCCGGTAAGATGGTTTCTGTGATTTGAGAGGTTACTAACAGTGTTCCTTGTGTGCTGAAGTAATCCCTTTCTATAGTAGGGGTAGTAGGCGGGATAAAACTGCAAAAGTAGATTTCCGGTACCTCCTGGTCAAAAGTCCTGTAATTTACAGTGTTATTGCTTTCATCAATGGTATATGTCCAGTTTCCTTCCTCAGACAAAATAGAATCCTGGGTCCTTAAACGAAGTGACAGTGTTTCGAGGTTTACATTGTTGATTTTATAAAAAATATATTCCCCCACATCACCGCACTGTTCAAGGGCTATTTCCTCAAAATCAAACGAAGTTACAATGATGTCACCGTCATCGCAGGAAAAAAAAAGTGATACAGCTAAAAGGAATGTAAAAAAATGTTTCATAAAACGGGATGTATTCCACAAAAGTAATAGTTTTGCGAAACTTATAACGGAAGGAAAACCAAATAATTTTAATTATACTATTTTTGACCCCATGAATAGAGTTTATCTTGACAGTGCGGCAACCACTCAAATGCGTAAAGAAGTCATTGAGCGCATCACCCAAGTGATGGAAAACGAGTATGGAAATCCCTCCTCCACACATTCTTTCGGAAGGTCTTCCAAGTCGATTATCGAAAACGCCCGTAAAACAATAGCAAAACAATTGAAAGTTTCAGCCTCTGAAATCATATTTACTTCCGGTGGCACCGAAGCAGACAATCTCGTTTTGAACAGTTGCGTGCGGGATCTCGATGTGAGAAGGATCATTACTTCAAAAATTGAGCACCATGCAGTTTTACATACCGTTGACCAGTTGCAGGAGTGTTTTGATGTTGAAATTAATTATGTCACTATAAAACCTTGCGGTTCTGTAGACTATTTTGATTTAGAGAAATTGCTCAAAAGTTCCGGTCAAAAAACACTGGTGAGTTTGATGCATATCAACAACGAAATAGGCACCATTCTCGATATTGAACGTGTAGCTGAAATGTGCAAAAAGCACAATGCCCTTTTTCATTCAGATACGGTACAATCCATAGGTCATTATGACATTGATTTATCAAAAATTGGTGTTGACTTTACTGCTGTGGCAGCACATAAATTCCACGGACCCAAAGGTGTGGGTTTTGCTTATATCAGAAAAAATACAGGCTTACAATCACTAATTTTTGGTGGAGAGCAGGAGCGTGGTCTGAGAGCCGGGACCGAGGCTGTTCAGAACATTGCAGGTCTGGAGACTGCTTTTCAGATAGCCTATGAAAAACTCGAAGAAGAGAAGGCTTATATTACCGGACTGAAAAATCATTTTATAGCACAATTGAAAGCAAATATCCCCGGTGTGAAATTCAATGGCTGTTGTGAGGATGGTGAGAAAAGTACGTATACGTTGGTTAACGTCTGTTTACCGGTTCCGCCGGAAAAAGCTCTTATGTTGCTTTTTCAGCTGGATTTAAAAGGAATTGCCTGTTCAAAAGGCAGTGCTTGCCAGAGCGGAAGTGATAAAGGTTCACACGTTTTAAAGGTAATTCTTGAAGAAGAAGATCTTAAAAACCCCTCTATTCGGTTTTCCTTTTCGCCTTTCAATACCAAAGAAGAACTGGACTATGTTGTCGCGGTCCTGAAAGATTTTATCTTTTAAAAACCAGGGATTCCCTAAAACTACCGATTTAAAAACGCATTGTGGTACGAACGTTAAATACCCTTGGCGTTAAATAATTGGGAATGGCATATTGTCTTTTGGTGCTTACATCTCTGACAAAGGTATTTGTGATGGAGTTTTGTGCATCAAAAATATTGAAGATTTCAAACCCGAATGAAAATTCCTTAAACGGTTTGAGCCAACCCGAATCCCTTCTTTTGGATTCATCTACCAATACATATGAAAAGCCTACATCAGCCCTTTTATAATCAGGCAGGCGCACTTGGTAGCCGTATGGATCTGCATAGCTCGGTGATCCACCGGGAAGACCGGTGTTGTAAACCAGATTCAAATAAACTTTCAAGTCGGGTATTTTAGGCACATAATCCTGAAAAAGGATGGCAAACTTGAGTCGCTGGTCAGTGGGTCTGAAAATATAGCCCTTGTTGTCAATATTTTCTTCGGTTTTTAAATACCCGAAACTCAGCCAGCTTTCGGTGCCGGGCACAAATTCGCCTGTAAGCCTCATATCCAGTCCATAAGCATAAGCTTCGGCATTGTTGGAAGCTCTGTATCTTATTCTTACATTTTCAAGTGTGTAGGGGTTTACATCGGTGAGTTTTTTATAATAGGCTTCTGTATTCAGTATGAAAGGCC
>JBBDVI010000116.1:0-5672 GCA_040903465.1 Flavobacteriaceae bacterium | reverse complement strand
AGATTGTACACCGCGATGCCGCCACTGTTGTCTTCACACTGAACGAGCGTGGTGTTTTGCAGGGTGATGGGATCATCATATTCAATAGCTACAGAACCGTTGATGATACAGGAATTGTTGTTTATCTCCACTTCATAAAATCCGTCTTCGGTAACGGTATAGGTTGCATTTGTGGCACCGGGGATGAGCACACCATCCTGAAACCACTGGTAATTGCTGACCCCGGCAAGGGAAGCGTCAAGCACATATTCTTCGCCAAAACACAAGGGGTTTCTGGTGGCAAACGAGCGGTCAGGACCTAGGTCTGTTTCCACATCAAAACTTCCGCCACCCAAAAAGATTGCGGAGTCATAGAGCGAATTCCCCTGATCTGCCACCACCAGTTTCATATGGTAAAGCGTGCCGGGGGTAACGGTGGCTTCCGCAGTAAGGATAGTGGTCTGGCCGTTGAAGTTTGTGGGGTGCTGTGTTCCGTTAAAGGCATCAAAGTACTGGGTGTTTGCAGCGTCACAGATGGTGCCTTCACCACGGATGGTGGTTACTTTTACCGGTGTATTGGTTCCCGGAACTACCGCAAGGTTGAGGTATTGGTTCTGGGTACCGACCTCGCGCAATAAAAAGGCAAATCCGTCAGAATAATTGCACTGGCTTTGATTGTTGTAGTCAAAATACTGTTCTGAAGAAAAGATGTATTCAAAGGTCATCTTGTTTGCGATGGGTAAAAAGTCAAACTCGAGCACGGTGGCGTTGATAGTGTTGTTTTCATTGATGGCCTGTTCCAGGTCATTGTCGCCGGCCCAGTTGGTACTGCCCTCGCTTAAAAGAGAGGTATTGGGTCCAATGACAGAAGTAGCCCTTCCGGTAGAAATTACCACTCCTTCATCAAAGGGAAAGCCGCTGCTTCCAGCAGAAAAGTAGCCGTAACTCGAGGCATCACTCCAGCCGCTCACTGAAAAATTGGAAACATTGGCACAGGGGCTGTTGATGAGAATGTCTTCCACGAGCTGTTGTGCCGTGTAATTATCCTGCACTTCTATATACTGTGAGGTAGCAAGGTTGCACCCCAACACGCCTAAAAGCAACGAAAGTGTAAATCGCATCAATACGGGAATGAATTTCTTTTTATAGCGGTGCAAAAGTACGGAAAGAATCGGTTTTTGCCCGTTATTTTAACACTTTGATACTTCCTGAAGGCAGAAGCTGTTTTACTCGGTTATATCAAGGGCTACACGCTCTTTTCTGTTGGCGAGTTCCCAGGCGGTATGGAAAATGAGACGTGACCGCGTTTCCAGGAGATCATATTCAATTTTATCGGGCGTGTCTGTGTGTTTGTGGTAATCTGCGTGCACACCGTTAAAATAAAAAATCACCGGAACGTTGTTTTTGGCGAAATTGTAGTGGTCGCTTCGGTAATAGAACCGGTTGGGGTCATTCTCTGCATTGTATTTGTAATCCAGTTCCAGATTCACATAAGCTGTATTCATAGCTTCGGAAACATCGTGCAATTCCCGGCTGAGTTTGTCACTGCCAATGAGGTAGATGTAATTTGGATTGGCTGCCTTATCAGGGTCTATGCGGCCAATCATATCGATGTTGAGGTTGGCAACGGTGTTGGCCAACGGAAAAATGGGATCTTCATCTGTGTAATAACGTGACCCTAAAAGACCTATTTCTTCACCCGTCACGTGCAGAAATGCCACCGAACGTTTGGGGCCATTGCCGTCGTCTTTGGCTTTTTGAAATGCTTGTGCCAGCAGCATTATGGCCACGGTACCGCTACCGTCGTCGTCTGCGCCGTTGTATATGTTTCCGTCCTTGATGCCCACGTGGTCATAATGTGCGGTGATGATAATGACTTCTTCGGGTTTTTCACTGCCCTCTACAAAACCAATGACATTTTCAGAATCAGCATTGACGGTGCCTTCCCTGAAAAAGTTTTGGGGCACCACCTGAAAATAGTTGCCTTTCCCCAGTGGGCTGGAGATGTTGTGTTTTAAATAAAAATTCTTGATATAGTCTGCTGCCATCTTCTGTCCTTTTTCGCCGGTCATGCGGCCTTCCATTTCATCTGAAGCAATGGTATACAAATGGGTTTTTAAGCTCTCGGCATTGATAATCTGCTCATAGTCTGTAGGGCTTTTTTGAGTGCCATTAGGGCTTTGTGTAGTGCTTTTGCAACCAAAACCAATTGCAAGCAGGGCTAAAAAGAAGATGTTTTTCATAAAAAAGGGTTATATAGTGGAATGGTAAAAATAAACAAGCTTTGGTGAGGTATTCTAAAAAAAATGTGAAACTTTCAGTTGATACCGAAAGTTTCACAAAGTAGATTATTTGATAAATATTTAATTATCTAATGGTGCTCCTACAGGAATGTCACAACGGTGACCCGGTTGCCCGTGAGCTGGGTTGACTTCTGCGTCAGAATCGGCTTGTGTGTTGTCGTTAGAATTGACAGGCACGCTACCATTGTTCTTGATTACAGGTGATTGCTGTGTTTGCGTGTTTGTTTGCGTCTGCTGGCCACTACCGTCAAGGGGTTGCCCCACGGGAATGTCACAACGGTGACCCGGTTCCCCGTGTTGAGGGTTGAGGGCTACATCACCATTTGAGGCTTCTGTAGTGCTTTCAGGGGTTTCAACGTTTTTTTCGTTTACGGTTTCACTGGTGTCTTCACTGGTGTTTTCTTTTTTTTCATCATTGCAAGAAACAAAAACAGCAAAAACGGCAACCAATGAAAGCAGGGATATTTTTCGTAAGATGGATAAATACATAAATCTTTTTTTATAATGATTATTAAATGGTTTGCAAGGTACAAAAATGGATGTGAATGTCAAATAACATTTTGTTAATGTTAAAAGGGCTTTCGTTAATTCAGATATTTATCAAGTTTCTGTGTTTGAAAACCGGCGTTCAAAATATTCCATAAGCACAATGGGGGTGAGAATCATGGTAAGTGCATAGATGACATCTTCCACCGGGATGGTAAAAAGGCGTATGCCCAGGTTTTCAGCATTGTCATACCAAACGACCTGCTCTTCAATAAAACTTCCCGTAAGGACTCCGTTTACGATAAAGAAAGGGATGAGCATCACCAGAAAGGTAATAAAGAATTTTTGCAGCAACTCCCTTTGGTAGTTATAGAGGAGGCTCAACAGAATAATAGCATAACCAAAGTTGACCAACGTGTACCAGCGGTCATAAAAGATCATCAGGGTGATGATGAGCACTGAAATGAGGAGTACATATACCACTGAAACTGCCTTCTCGGATAGTTTCATATTGGGGAAATAATAGAGCAGTGCATAATGTGTAAAGACGCAGGCATAAGGGATGCATACAAAAAAGAGCCATTCTTCCAGAGGGAGGTTTGCAATGTAGCTGCCTGTCAGGTAGGTTTCATTAAAACCCCAGATACCGTGAGCGGTAAACAGGATGTCCCAGGAGATAAAGAATAACATCATGATGAGGATGGAAGGGAACAAATATTTCCACTTGCTGTAAAACTTTAGCTTGGGATGAAAACTATATAAAAAGGGAATGGAGATGGAACCGAGGTTAAGCCACAGGTACAGTGAATCCATGAATTAGTTTTTAAAGTATTTTAACGGTGGGATGAGCATGCCAAAGCTTTCGCCTTTTTCTTTGCCGGTGTGTTTGTGATGCATTTTATGGGCCCTTCTGATGGCACGGGCATAGCGGTTGTTTGCATTCCGGAAAAGCTTGAAACGCTGGTGGATAAATATATCGTGTACCATAAAATAAGTAAGGCCGTATGCAAAGATACCCAAACCAATGGGCAAACCATACCAGAAATCATAATATTGCCAGCTCACAAAAAAGAGGATGCTCACCACGGCATAAAAGATAAAAAAGAAGTCGTTGCGCTCCCACCAGCTGTCATGGTCTTTGCGGTGGTGGTCGCTGTGCAGACTCCATAAAAAGCCGTGCATAACATACTTGTGCGTGAACCACGCCATGAATTCCATAAATAAAAAGGTGCCTATAAAAACGGCTATCCAAAGTAATACGTCCATTTTAAATTAGATTTAACCTGTAATTGACATAACATTTTGCGAGAAGCCCCACCTTCTGATAGTTGTTTACTCTAATGCGGGTATTTTTAATTTCTGTGGAAGGGGTGCTTTTCAATTTGTTTAATAGTTTTTTGTAATAAATAAATGCGGTGTACACTCCAAATTTGGCATCAACAGGCAGTTGGTGAATGCCCTGCAAACCTATATTAAAATCGTGTTCTATTTCACTGATAATTTTCTCTTTTGAAACTTCGTCCAATTTATCGAGGTCTGTTCCGGGGAAATAGGTGCGGTTGAGGTCTTCGTGATCGGCCTTTAAATCCCTCAGGAAATTCACTTTTTGAAACGCTGACCCCAGGTGCATGGCAGATTCTTTTAAGGCTTCATATTTTTGGTTATCCCCTTTTACAAAGACTTTCAGGCACATAAGGCCAACCACATCTGCCGAGCCGTAAATATACGCTTTATACTCCTCATGGGTCAAATATTTTTTCTTGTGCAGGTCCAGTCGCATACTGGCCATAAATGAATTGACAAGGTGCTTGTCAATTCCATATTTATGAAAGGTATGTTGAAAGGAATTGAGAATGGGGTTGAGGCTTATCCTTTCAGTAAGTGCTTCCTCCAGGGCATTTTCAAAACGGGTAAAAAGTTCTTCTTTTTTGTAATCGTGGAAGGAGTCAACAATTTCATCGGCAAAGCGTACAAAGCCGTAAATGTTGTAAATATCTTGCCGGATGGTGTCTGCGAGCATTTTTGTGGCAATGGAAAAGGAGGTGCTGTAAGAATGGGTAACCGTCTTACTGCACTTTTCAGAAACCGTGTCAAATAGTGCTTTCATCTTATTTTTCTTTTTCAATTAAATGGGCTGCAAGTTTTCCTGATATAAGTGAAGGTGGTACGCCGGGGCCGGGTACACTTAGTTGGCCCGTAAAATAGAGCCCTTTCACCTTTTTGCTTTTTAAGTTAGGCCTTAGGAACGCCGTTTGCAGTAAGGTATTCGCCAGTCCATAAGCATTGCCTTTATAAGAATTATACTGCTCGACAAAGTCGTTGACACAAAAGCTTTCTTTAAATATAATAAAATTTTTGACATCCTGACCGGTAAGGTTTTCAAAACGGGTCATTATTTTATCAAAATACTCCTCCCTGAGCGCATCTGTGTCATGGAGACCGGGCGCAAGCGGAATAAGGAAAATACCCGCTTCTTTACCTGCCGGGGCTGCACTTGCATCTGTTTTTGAGGGAAAGCTTGCATAGAACAATGGGTTTTCAGGCCAGGCAGGAGTATCATAAATGGCTGCGGCATGGGCTTCAAAAGGCACGTCAAAAAAAAGGGTGTGGTGTTCAACTTTGGCAATTTTTTTATCAAAGCCTACATAAAAGAGTAGGGAAGAGGGGGCAAATACTTTCTTTTCCCAGTACCCTTCAGAATACTGGCGGTGTTCCTGATCCAGCAGTTGTTCTGTATGGTGGTAATCTGCACCGCTCAGGACAATATCTGACGCAACGGTTTTTCCATTCACCACAAGGCCCGTGGCTCTTTTCTTTTTGACGATAATCTTTTCCACATTGCTGTTTGTGTGAATCGTGACGCCCAGCTCTTCTGCCAGTAATTGCATCGCCTTGATCACACTG
>JBBDVI010000115.1:0-5673 GCA_040903465.1 Flavobacteriaceae bacterium | reverse complement strand
ACCCACCATTGCCTCTTCTGCCGGCACCACCACCACCAGCACCTTTAAGTGACCCCATAGAGTACATCAAAGCCTTACATACAAGTGGTGCGGTTTTCTTTATTGGCCCACACCAATACAATTATGAAGAAGTACTTGAAATGGCAAAAAAAACAAATGATTTAAATATAGATATTAGTCAATACCCCAAAGTAAATTTATTAGGTTGCTGATCTGTAAACAATTCAAGAGAAATCTGATAAAGCTGTTCCCTCAACTCTCTCAGGGTTTCAGCCCCTGAGAGGGTTAAATTCAACTCTTCAAACAACATTTTCCTATAAAAGAGCGTTTTAGGTTTTCATCAATCAAAATAATCAATCATGCTAAAACGCTTTTTTATTTTCTGCTCCGGGGCAGATACAAACATTCTCGACTCCTGTTCTCCCGGTGAACAAACTAAGTATGCCGGTATAGGCGCCACTGTTTTCTTTACTGCCGTGATGGCTTTTATCGCTGCTTCCTATGCGCTTTACACTGTTTTTGACAATTATATATCTTCCATTGCCTTCGGGCTGGTGTGGGGGTTGCTTATTTTTAACCTCGACCGTTTTATTGTTTCGACCATCAAAAAGAAAGACAACTTTAAGAGCGAACTCCTGCAAGCTTCCCCGCGTATTTTGCTTGCCGTGATCATTGCTATTGTCATTGCCAAGCCCTTGGAACTGAAAATATTTGAAAAGGAAATCAATCAGGTATTGCTGGAGCGAAAAAACGATTTGACCCTTGCCAATCAGGAGCAAATCGCTACCCAATTCACGCCAAAAGTCAATGCGCTTGATGCGGAAATAGCCACTTTAAAAGAAGATATTACTACCAAAGAAGCGGAAGTAAACGCCCTTTACAATACCTATATTTCAGAAGCCGAAGGCACCGCAGGCACCCAAAAACTTGGAAAAGGACCTGTATATAAAGAGAAGCGTGAAAAACACGACGCTGAACTTGCCGCCCTACAGGAATTGAAAACAACCAACACTGAAAAAATCGAACAGGCCGAAAACCAAATCCTGCTTTTGAGTGAGGAATACAACACTAAAGTTATAGAAAGTCAGCCCGTGATCGATGGTTTTGACGGATTGATGGCACGGGTGGATGCGCTCAACAGCCTGCCGTTGTTGCCTTCACTTTTTATCATGCTCTTGTTTTTAGCGATTGAAACCGCACCTATCATTGCCAAATTACTTTCGCCAAAAGGCGCTTATGACCTCAAACTCGAGGAAGAAGAAAACGCCCTGCACACCTGGGTTGCCCAGCAAATGCACCAGCGTAAAGCCGTGCTGCAGACCGATACCGAAGTCAATAACCGTGTGTATGCAGACATCGCAGAAGAGCAGGAACTCTATGACTACAAACGCAAAAAAGCACGGGAATTATTACAACTTCAGGCGGATGCTTTTTATAATAAGCAGAAGAGGGTGTTGGGGTAAAATCTCAACCCTCTCAGGATTTACTTAGTTTCCTTTAATGCGTACCCATAATTCACCCAGTAAATTCTGTGCATCATCCCGGTTTTTTTCGGTTTCTTCGGCATAGATGACGCCGTCCTTTTCAGTCAATTTATAACTGAAGGTAAACTCCGGGTTTTGAAAGTCATTGTTTAGCAAACCGAATCGCAAATCGTTAAAATACACGTCCCCGTCTTTTTCAGTAATGGTAAACCAGCCGTCTTCTGCAATTTTAATAAGGCGTTGCACATTAGGTTTATCAATCCAATCTGCCAAAAGGTGATGATTTTTAGGAAAGCTGTTAAAGCTGATGGGTTGTGTGTCAAAAAGAGAATAGTCACCTATTAAAAAGGCATCTTTGGTTTCCACATTGGCTGTCCAAAGCACGGCACTTAAAGGTGCCGGTTTGGTTTGCATTTGTAAATAAGTGATATTTTGTTCTTCCAGTGCATCAGTGAACCTCCCGAAAGTAATCCCTTTTATAATAAGTGTGAGGACGAGGTAACTACTGCTGATGATGAGGCCCAGTCGGTTGTATTTTCTCCGTTTGGCTGTTGTGCGCCCCTGAAACATCGTTAAAATCAGGAAAAAGAGGAAAGGCAAGGTGTACAAGGGGTCAATGACAAAAACATTCTTAAACGCCACCCGGTACTCAAAAGGCCAGAAAAACTGGGTTCCCCAGGTGGTAAAGCCGTCGAGTATGGGATGTGTAATCAATGCCCAAAACATAAGCAAGCTCCAGTCTTTCCATTTGATAACCGATTTTCTTTCGATTTTGGAAATCAGCCAACCAAAAACAGGTGCAAACACCACCGAAAAGAAAATGGAATGGGTAAACCCCCGGTGGATTTCTATAGCTGTAATGGTGTCTGTAAACAGATTGGCAAGTATGTCCAGATCAGGTATCGTCCCGGCAATAGCCCCATAGAGCATGGCTTTATTGCCCACTTTTTTTCCCAATACCGCTTCGCCTACCGAAGCCCCTAAAACAATTTGTGTCAATGAATCCATACTGAATATTCAATGTTTAAAGTTTGAGGTTCAAAGTTTTCAAGTTGAACCCCGCAGCTATGGTGCCGGGTTTGGTATTTCTTCGTGGATTTTATCTATCTCTTTTAAAATTTCTTTTGACAGTACCACTTCTTTACTTGCAATGTTTTCCTTTAATTGTTCCACGGTTGTTGCCCCCAGGATGGTGCTTGTCACAAAGGGTTGTTGTCTTATAAAAGCCAGTGCCATATGTATCAGGGAAATGCCGTGTTGTTTTGCCAACGCATTATATTTTCGGGTGGCAATAAAACTGTTAGGTTTGTGATAGCGGTTGTAATTTGGAAACAGGGTTACCCGTGTGTTCTGCGGAGTGTCTTCCAGATATTTTCCGGTGAGTTGCCCGAAACCGAGTGGCGAATATGGGAGGTATCCTATATCTTCCCTCATTAAAACTTCTGTCATTCCTATTTCGTCTTTTCGGTTTAACAGATTGAACGGGTTTTGCAGTGTGGCGATTTTACGTTTTCCTTTTCTCGCTTCTTCCACAAAACGCATCATCCCAAAGGGACTTTCGTTTGAAACGCCTATATGCTTTATTTTCCCTTCTTTTACAAAATGCTCCAGGTTCTCGAGAATCTCACTGATGTTATCCTGCCAGTTTTCATTTTTGTTATGATTGTAATTGCGTTGCCCGAAATAATTGGTGTTGCGTTCCGGCCAGTGCAACTGGTATAAATCAAGATAATCTGTTTGCAGGCGTTTTAAACTTTTGGTAATGGCATCGTTGAGGGATGCTTTGGTAAAATCGAGCGGTGAACGGATGTGGTCAAAGTTCCGGCTGGGTCCTGCAATTTTAGAGGCAAGGACAACCTTGTCGCGGTTTCCGGTTTTGGCAAACCAGTTTCCGAGTATGGTTTCGGTGCTTCCCTGGGTTTCTTTTCTTCCGGGGATGGAATACATTTCGGCCGTATCGATAAAATTGATGCCCTTCTCCAGTGCGAAATCAAGTTGCTCAAAAGCTTCTTCCTCTGTATTCTGCTGCCCCCAGGTCATGGTACCCAGACAGAGTTCGCTAACTTCTAAATCGGTATTGGGTATTGTTTTGTATTTCATAACAAATTCCTATTATTACAGGAATTATATATTTAATTTACTAATCTATAAATTCTATTATTTTTATTCTTTCGTTTGATAATCAACAAGATCGTTTACCTCCCTTTTATTTAGTAACCAAATCCACATTCCAATTATTCCTAAAAACAATACCATTAAAATATTGTTGTTTTTAGAGTCCTGTTCATCTGTTATTTTTTTCCAGATAAACCATGTAAATATTACGGAAACAAGAGTATGTAGGAAATGTACAAGAGTGTTAATACTGTATTCATTATCCAATTGTATCCATAATTCCGAAAAGAAAAAAACAAGGATTAAAAAACTGACTACAATTATTGTCAGAATAATCAGCAATATCCATAAATATTTTAGATGGATTTTCAATCTCAAATACTTCTATATCTCATTCAACAACTTGCTGATTTCATCCAGCTTCGGAGTCAAAATCACTTCAATCCTTCGGTTTTTTGCACGGCCTTCAGCTGTTGTGTTGGGTGCTATGGGAGCAAATTCCCCACGCCCGGCTGCGGTGAGGTTTTCTTTTAGAATATTGGGATTTTCCGTGAGTATTGTTACTATAGCCGTGGCCCTTTTGGTTGAAAGATCCCAGTTTCCTTGCAACGGACCGCTTCCGCCATAAGGCACATTGTCTGTATGCCCTTCTATCAATACGGCAATCCCGGGGTTTTGTGCCAAAACACTTCCCAATTGGACTAATGCCTGGCGACCGTTTGAGTTTACCGCCCAGCTGCCGCTTTCAAAAAGGAGCTTGTTTTCCATAGACACATAGACTTTTCCATCCCGTTGTTCCACCGTGAGGCCTTTGCCTTCAAAATTGGTGAGTGCGGCAGAGATGGCATCTTTCAGGTTGTTCATCTGTGCGTCTTTGGCTGCAATGATACCTTCCAGTTCGTCCACGCGTTTTGAACGGGTGGCAAGGTCACGTTGCAACTGTTCCAAACGGGCCTGTTCCTTCGCCAAGGCTTTTTCTTTTTCTTCCAGTTGGGTGAGTAACTTTCGGTTCAGCTCGAGGTTGGATGTTAGATTTTCAGAGCTGTTGGCTTCCAGCGCATCATAAGAGTCCTGTAAGCGTTTTAGATTGTTTTGTGTTGCGGCATAGTCAAGTGCCAGCCGGTCACGTTCTGCCTTCAGCTTTTCGTGTTCCTGACGCAGGTTTTGTAGAGCATACCGGTCTGTGTTCCCCTGTTTGTTGTCGAGTTGTGACATGAGGGCCTGGTTTTCGGTCTTGAGGGCTTCATAGTCGGCTTTCAGGTCTTCAAAAACCTTGGAAGAAACACAGGAAGTCATTGTTACTGCTATAAAAGCAAGGGTGAAAATGGGCTTTATCATAACTTATTTTATTTCAATTTGTTCTCCTAAAAAATGAGGTTGTTTGCTGAAAAGCAAATCAGAAAACACCTTTACACGGGCAAAATATTCCCGGGTTTTTACCTTTATCCCGCTTCGCAAATTAACATCTTTTGCATTGAATCCAATGGCTTTTATGCCTCTTTTTTCGGCGAGGTAGATAGCCCTTTCGTTGTGGAATTGTTGCGATATGACCGTAATGCTTTCCTGACCGAAAACTTCCTTGGCGCGCACCATGGAGTCCAGGGTCCTGAAACCGGCATAGTCTAGAAATATTTTCTCTTCCGGTATTCCTTTTTTCACCAGATCATTTTTAAAGGTCTGGGGCTCGTTATAGCTAGCGTAGCGGTTGTCGCCGCTCACCAAAATAAAAGCAATTTTGCCGGAATGATACAATTCAGCAGCAGCATCGATGCGGTGACGATAGTATAAATTAATCTTCCCTTTTTTGATGTATTTTGATGTACCGAGAACAAGTCCCACTTTGTTTTCAGGGATAGAGCTCACATCATTATAGATTTTATCGCCGGCAAAACTACTGATGATGGCATTTGAAATTAAAATTACAGACACCAGCAAAACGATCAGTGCCCCGATGATATAAAGTGCTTTTTTGATAATTGGTCTTATGCTCATCAAATTATCCGTCTATCTCCACCAGCAAAGGGCAGTGGTCACTATGCCTGGCTTCAGGTAATATAACGGCGCGTTTTAGTTT
>JBBDVI010000114.1:0-5675 GCA_040903465.1 Flavobacteriaceae bacterium | reverse complement strand
CCATTCAACCTTGTATGGGATGAGGGAACAACGTTCACAGTAAAAGATAGTGTTACAGCTCCAATAAGCAAAAAACCTATGCAACAACTCACAATTGTTTATGGTGATGAGGGCGGCTATACACCCGGTGATGCCTACGATTTCTATTTTGAAAATGATTTTATAATAAAAGAATGGATTTTCAGAAAAGGCAATGAGCCCACTCCGGGTATTACTACCACCTGGGAGAACTATGAAAACCACCAAGGATTAAAAATAGCAACAATGCGTAAAACCAGTGACGGAGTTTTTAAAACCTATTTTACAAACATAGAAGTAGAAAAAGAATAATGAACACCACATATCAGGCAACATTAGCATACGCTAAAGAACAAGACAAGCAAGACCCGCTGCACCGCTTTCGCGAAAAGTTTCACATCCCAAAAGATAATGAGGGAAATGATATTGTCTACCTCTGCGGAAATTCCCTGGGATTACAACCCAAAAACACCCAAAAGTACATACAGAAAGAACTTGACGACTGGGCAAAACTGGGTGTAGAAGGACACACCGAAGCCCAACACCCGTGGTTGCCCTATCATGAATTTCTCACAAACGCAATGGCAAAAATTGTAGGAGCCAAACCTCAAGAGGTTGTAATGATGAATACCCTCACTACAAACCTCCATTTACTGATGGTTTCCTTTTATCAACCAACCAAAACAAAATACAAAATCGTCATAGAAAGCGACGCCTTTCCATCAGATAAATATGCTGTGGAATCACAACTCGATTTTCACGGCTTTGATAAAAAAGAGGGACTTATACTGTGGAAACCCCGAAAAGGTGAAGACCTATGCCGTTTTGAAGATTTAGAGGAAATAGTTAATAATCAAGGTGACGAAATTGCACTAATCCTTATCGGAACAACAAACTATTACACCGGGCAATCCTTCCCGATTAAAAAAATTACCGAACTAGGTCACAAACACAATTGCATTGTGGGCTTTGACCTCGCACACGGCGCCGGAAACATTCAGCCTAATCTGAATGAAAATGGCCCTGATTTTGCCGTATGGTGCAGTTACAAATACCTCAACAGCGGCCCGGGAAGCCTGGGAGGACTCTTTGTTCACGACCGCCACGCAAACAATCCAAAATTAAAACGTTTCACCGGCTGGTGGGGCCACAATAAAAAAACCCGCTTCAATATGCGCCAGAAATTTGATGTGCTTCCCGGTGCAGAAGGATGGCAATTGAGTAATCCGCCCATTTTGTCCATGGCGGCTATTCGTGCTTCCCTGGATATTTTTGAGGAAGCCGGTTTTGAAAACATCCTTGCCAAGCAAAAAAAACTCACCGGTTATCTGGAGTTTTTACTGCGCAATTTGAAAAATGACCGCATCAGCATCATCACTCCTTCAAATCCTGAAGAACGGGGTTGTCAATTATCACTGGCAGTTGAAAATGCCGATAGAAGCCTTCACGATAAACTCACCAAAGCCGGGGTCATAAGTGACTGGCGCGAACCCGATGTGATTCGGGTGGCACCTGCTCCACTCTACAACTCCTTTGAAGGTATGTTTTTGATGGTGGAACGGTTAAAAAATATTATTTAAAAAACATGAAAGATCAAACAATACTCATCATCGGTGCAGGACTTTGCGGATCATTACTCGCTTTGCGAATGGCTCAACGAGGTTATCAGGTGCAACTCATAGAAAAAAGACCTGATTTAAGAACCGTTGACCTGGGTGCCGGACGCTCCATCAACCTCGCCTTTTCAGACCGTGGCATGAAAGGAATGAAACTCGTAGGCCTTGAAGAACAAGTAAAAGAACTCTGCATCCCAATGTATGGGCGGATGATTCACGATATGGAAGGGAACACCTTTTTAAGCCGCTATAGCGGAAGGGAACACGAATACATCAACTCTGTCTCAAGAACCGGCTTAAATGCCCTACTGCTCGATGAAGCAGAAAAAATGGAAAACATAACTTTAATTTTTAATCACAGCTGCCTTGAAGTTGACCTGGAAGAAGGAATTGCAACATTTCACGATGAGGAAAATGACCGCGAAATCTTACTTAAAGGTGATGTCGTGATTGGAACAGACGGTGCCGGCTCTGTGTTGCGCAAAAGTATGTTTTTGCACAAAAAGTTTTTGTTCAGTTTTTCTCAAAACTTCCTCTCACACGGTTATAAAGAACTCACCTTCCCTCCTGCCAAAGACGGCGGTTATTTAACCGAAAAGGGAGCCCTTCACATCTGGCCCAGAGGTGAAAATATGGTCATTGCCCTGCCCAATCTTGACGGAAGTTTTACGGTCACCTTATTTTTATCATATAGTGAAGGTGAATACAATTTTGATAACCTCACGACCCCTGAACGGGTTTTAGAATATTTTGAAAAATACTATCCGGACGCTTTAGAACTCATGCCAGACCTTGCCACTGAATACTTTGAAAACCCGGTGGGGGCGCTAGGCACTGTAAAGTGCAACCCTTGGAGCAGTTATGGAAAAACGCTTCTTATGGGAGATGCCGCCCATGCCATCGTTCCATTTTATGGCCAGGGCATGAATGCTTCCTTTGAAGATGTGGTGGTGTTTGATGAAATATTAGACAAACATGAAGGTGACTGGAACAAAGTGTTTTCAGCTTATGAAAAAGAACGCAAAAAAGATACCGATGCCATAGCAGACCTGGCTTTGGATAATTTCCACGAAATGAAATCCCACACTGCCAGTGCTTTGTTTCAGGAAAAGCGGAAACTGGAAACCGCCTTTGAAAAGGAATTTCCGAGGGAATACTCTTCAAAATACTCATTGGTTACTTTCAATGAACACATTCCTTATGCAGAAGCCATGAAAAAAGGTCGCGCACAGGATAAAGCCATCCTGAACCTGCTGGCAGACGGAAAAATTAACACAAACCAATCATTAAGAGACCAACTCGAACTCGTAAAACGTGAAACCGAAGAGGTTTTACACGATGACGCCGTTGCGAAAAATTTAATGTAAAAGCTTATAAAAATGACACATTCTGAAATAGCAAAAATATTAGACCAAGCAGCCTCAAATGCCAAACCGGTAGAACAAATGGCCGCCAAAAACAATATATCGCTTGATGATGCCTATCAAATTCAGCGCAAATCCATTGCTCTGAGGGTACAACGCGGCGAAATCATCACCGGCTTCAAACTGGGCTTTACCAGCAAAGCAAAAATGGAACAAATGGGTGTTCACGACCTCATCTGGGGCATCTTGACAGACACCATGATCATTCAACACAACGAAACCGTAAACATTGACCGGTGGATCCACCCCAGGGCAGAGCCCGAAATTGCCTTTCGTGTAAGCAAAGACATCACCAAGCCACTTACCCTTGAGCAACTCCCGGAATATATCGATGCCATGGCATCTGCTTTGGAAATAATTGATTCCCGGTATGAAAATTTTAAATTTTCACTGGAAGATGTAGTAGCAGATAATTGCTCGTCAACAGGTTATGTAATTAGCGACTGGCAAAAACTTGACACAAACATTACAAATCTTGAAATGGAGCTTATTGTCAACAATGAAGTGGTTGAAAAAGCAACCTCCACTGCCATATTAGAGAACCCATTACAATCTGTTGTAGAATTAAGCCGTCTTGCGAGCGAGGCGGGAGTTAAGGTTCAAAAAGGCCATGTTATTCTTGCAGGCGCTGCAACTGCAGCAACATTTATTAATAAAAATCAAACAATCACTGCAAGGGTTGAAAATATGGTAGACGTCACGTTTAAAACTAAATAAACACTTTATTCCACTTTCATATAGGTGTGCTGAATGGGGTTACCATCCTGATCAAGGGCATCAACAACTAGGTTGTCATTGCTGTCAAAAGAAGCCAGCACGCTTGTTTCTCCTTTTTTAAGAAGATAAATTCCCTTTCTGGATGTGGGTGAGAGCACTCCAACTTTATATAAATCAGAGCCCCTTTCCGTTTTTTTGTAAAGAAGAAAATCATTTTCAGATTTTTCCAAAAAGTAATCTTCATTTATAAATTGGTAACGTATTAAATCGCGTTTGTCTGCTTCAGTTTTAGTCAGGGATGAGGTATCAAAATCTTTTGGGCTTCTTTCTTTGTTGGAAACATCACTGCTATTTGATTGTATGTTTTTGCGAAAGCTATCCAAGTCACCTTGATCGACCCCCATTATCTCTATACTTATAAAAGCCTTTCTCAAGGCTTCATGATATGCTCTCTGGTAGTCTTTTTCTCTGCTTGTTTCTCTATTGGATTCAAAAACAATAGTGTCATTACAATCTTTTAAAAGTATCGTAATCCTTGTCAATGTTAAAAAAGGTTTAGAAATAACAGTAGCATACAAACCCTCACATTCAGGCAAGTCACCTAGTTCCTCTTCATAAAGAGGATTAAAACCCGCTTCTTTAAACAAATGCCTGGTTAGAGTATTAACCAAATATTGATCCTGCCTCTTTTGAAATTCAAATTGTTGCGGAACCAGCACATACGCATAGTCGCTTAATGACTTTTGAGCAAAAACATTTCCTGAAAAAATAAAGAATATGGCAAATAAGAAGCATACTTTTTTCATTGACTTCCAAACTTTAAATTAAAACCCAATTGCAAAGATACACTATTTGCTTTAGCGATATTTCCATACCGTAACAAATTGTCTGCTGCGATATAGACATTAAATGTATTGAAATCACCCACCAAACCCAAACCTATATTGTCCGTTCCATAGGTATCAACGGTATAGGTTACTTTACCCGAAAGAAAGTCTGCAAACCTCCTGTAATAGAAAAGTGTGGCAGCCATCTGGGGGGCTTTGGGCCTCAATATACTGTAAAACTGCAGCCCAACAGACTGCTCACCTTTTGCATCATTTGCCCTGACAAGACAATTACATTCATCTGAGTTAATAAGCTTCCCAAATGAATAAACCAGCCCCGCATTGACTTTGAGGGGCCGCATCGTGGTATAGGAATTATAAAGAGTATCTACAGGCACTTGCTCTGTGATTTCATCTTCCAGGTTTTCATAATATGGCAGTGCGTTATCACCATTGTTCAAGGGTGGAAAAATAAGGTTAATCCCCGTCAACGTATAACTTCCTGAAGCCCGATAGTTCTCCACATCATTGCTGTGAAAAATAGTGCCAAAATCCAAAACACTGGCGCTTGCTGTCAATCGGTTTGTGATGTCATAGGTAGCACCCACATCCACCCCGACTCCCAGATTGCCTCCAAAGAAAGCACGCCCAAGCGCATGCCGCATCACATCATTGGCATTGTTCACATTCTCATTGTCTATTAAAGAACCAATCCCCGAGGTCTGGACACTCACATGGGCATCCTCAAGCACATGGTCATAGATATTTTGACTGCCATCACCCGGGCGGGTGACAAAGGTCCCCCGGTTATCTGTGCTGCGATAATTAAAAATACTGGAATACACCTTTGCCCGCACTCCCAGCGTGAGCCTATCTGAAACCCTTTTATTTGCACCAAAGTGATACACGGTCAAAAGATCTCCTGAAGTATTGATCTCGCCCAGGTCAAATTCATAATCGATATAGTCCCTGTTTCCTTCCCAGCCCAGAATGGCCAGGTCTTTTGGGAAATAAGTGATCATATCAAGTTCCTGATACATCCCTCCTGAAAAGTAATAATCACGCTTTGACCT
>JBBDVI010000113.1:0-5699 GCA_040903465.1 Flavobacteriaceae bacterium | reverse complement strand
AGAATAAAATGACGCATAGCTTATTGATTGAGATGTTTGATTAGTTCTTTTTCTCCTTTAGTTGTTACAATACCGCGCAGGTGATATTCCAGATAAGCATCAACTACCTCATTTGGACTGAAAACATCAGAGGGGAACAACTCCTGATCTTTAATACCCGTACCTGCCAAAAAATAAAACCTGCCTATGATTTCAGGATTGATGGTGTCTCTGTACAATCCCATTTCAATACCCTTTTTTAAATTTGAAATAACACAATCGTGAATAATCAAAAACTGATTTTCCTTTAGTTTTTTATAAATTTTGGGATAATACTTTTGCAATTGATGCTGAGGGGAGGCCTTTTCGTTTTTCAATATTTGCTTTATAAAAGTGTGTATTTGGAAAAGCTCAGTAATGGGGTTTGTGTCTTCTGCCCTAATGCAATCAATCCCATCACACACAAAATGAAAAACATAATCTGTAGTGGCTTCTACCAGTTTTGTTTTATTGGCAAAATGCTGGTAAATGGTTTTCTTTGATATGCCCATTTCACTGGCAATATCATCCATTGTCACGCTTTTAAACCCCAGGTTTAAAAACATTTGGCTCGCTATTTCTAATATTTTTTCTCTCATAATGGACTGCAAATATAGACAGGAAACTTTGAATACAAAAAAAGTTTCCAAAGTTTTACCTAAAATTAACACACATTTTTTTTATTGTATATACGATTTGTAGAGAAAAAAGTATTTTAGCAGAAAATTTGCGCCTTCATGACTTCATTAGACCATTATCGGGATTCATTTTTACAGCACCTTGACAAAATTGTTGTCCTTAAAGAACCCGTAACTTTATATGAGCCCATTCATTATATCTTACATTTGGGAGGCAAGAGGTTGCGCCCTGTTTTTACGTTGATGACTTGTGAACTTTTTGGAAAACCACATCAAAAAGCCCTTGATGCAGCACTTGCCGTGGAATTGTTTCATAATTTTTCACTCATTCATGATGATATTATGGATAATGCCCCGTTGCGAAGAGGAAAAAAAACAGTACATGAAAAGTGGGACATCAACACAGGAATACTTTCAGGGGATGCTACCCTGATACTGGCCTATCAACTTTTTGAAAACTATCCGCCCGAGGTATTCCAGAAACTCGCAAAGTTATTCAGCATCACCGCCATAGAAGTTTGTGAAGGCCAGCAGTATGACATCGACTTTGAAAGCAGGGAGGATGTCACCCTGGATGAATACCTGCATATGATCACCAATAAAACAGCTGTATTACTGGGGGCAGCCATGAAAATGGGTGCTATAATTGCAGAAGCACCGGTTTCTTGTCAGGAGCATATTTATGAATTTGGTAAAAACCTGGGTATCGCTTTTCAACTTCAGGATGATTATCTGGATGCTTTTGGCAACCCTGAAACGTTTGGAAAACAAGTGGGTGGTGACATTATCGAAAACAAAAAAACATTCTTATACCTCAGGGCCATTCACAACCTGAATGAAGGTAACGCCAAAATGCTCGAACACCTTTTTAGCATATACCCCAAAAATCCCGAAGACAAAATCGAAGCTGTTAAGAAAATTTATGAAGATTCCGGCGCAAAGGAAGACAGTATACAAGAGATAAAAAAATATACTCAAAAAGCAATTGAGTCGCTTGATGCTGTTGCAATTTCTGAAGAGGGAAAATCACAGTTGAAGACATTTGCAAACGATCTGATCAACAGGGTTATTTAAAAGTAGAACCTTACCTAGGACAGTCAATAATTAAATGATTCATAAATATAGAAACATTTTTCCCTATGATTTGGAAAAATCGTACTTTTGTGGCAATCTATTTGAAACGTTAAGTACGTACCCATATTATGGATAAATTTTCCTTCTTGAACGCTGCACACTCGCAGTATTTTGCAGACCTTTACGATCAGTATTTAGACAATCCCGACGCCGTTGAGCCTAGCTGGCGTGCTTTTTTTCAGGGATTTGATTTTGGTCAAAACGGCAGCAGTTCTGCCGGTGTCACCGTTGAAAACCCTGATGAATATTGTGAACCTAAGCTTGAAAACCTTGAAAAAGAATTCAGGGTTATTAAATTAATCGAGGGTTACCGTTCCCGAGGCCACCTTTTTACGTTAACAAATCCCGTAAGGGATCGCAGAAAATATAGCCCTACTTTAGATTTGGAGAACTTCGCTTTAAGCGAAAGCGATCTTGATACTGTTTTCAATGCCGGTGAACTCATTGGTATTGGTCGTGCCACCTTGCGCAACATTGTTGACCACCTTTCAAAAATTTATTGCCAATCCATAGGCGTTGAATATGCATACATCAGAAAACCCGAAGAAATTCAGTGGATCCAAAACTGGTTGCACGTCAACGACAACCACCCGCAATTTTCTGAAAACGAAAAAAAACATATCTTAAAAAAATTAAATGAAGCTGTTTCATTTGAATCATTTTTGCACACAAAATATGTAGGCCAAAAAAGGTTTTCACTTGAAGGAGGCGAAAGCTTCATCCCGGCTGTAGATGCGATTATTGAAAAAGCAGCCAATATGGGTGTTGAACAATTTGTGATGGGCATGGCGCACCGGGGCCGTCTCAACACTTTGGTTAACATTTTTGGTAAAAACGCTCAGGATATTTTCAGTGAATTTGACGGAAAAGACTACGAGCAGGAAATATTTGACGGCGATGTAAAATATCACTTAGGCTGGACAGCAAACAGAAAAACTGAAAACGGCAAAGAAATAAACATCAATATTGCGCCAAACCCTTCTCACCTTGAAACAGTGGGGGCTGTGGTGCAGGGAATCGCAAGGGCAAAACAAGACCGACACTTCAAAGGAGATCTTCAAAAAGTACTCCCCATTGTCGTTCATGGAGACGCCGCCATTGCAGGTCAGGGCATTGTTTATGAAGTTGTACAGATGGCGCAGCTTGATGGCTATAAAACAGGCGGGACCATTCATATTGTCATAAACAACCAGGTGGGCTTCACAACAAACTACCTCGACGGGCGTTCCTCTACTTATTGTACAGACGTGGCAAAAGTAACCCTCTCACCGGTACTTCACGTGAATGCAGACGATGTTGAAGCCGTAGTGCACGCTGTCACTTTTGCCCTGGAATTCAGGATGGCTTTTGGCCGTGATGTCTTTATTGATTTATTAGGCTATAGAAAATATGGCCACAATGAAGGTGATGAACCCCGGTTCACACAGCCCAAACTCTACAAAGCCATAGCAAAGCATAAAAACCCCAGGGATATTTATGCTGAAAAACTCATAGAACAAGGCATCATCAATAAAGAGCATGTAGTAAAACTGGAAGAAGAGTACAAAAACATTCTGGAGGAAAAGCTGGAAGTTTCTCGAAAGCTGGAAAAAACAACCGTAACTCCTTTTATGCAAGATGAATGGGAAGGTTTTGAAAATGCTGATCAAAACCAAATGCGAAAACCTGCAGACACCTCATTTGATATTGATAAGCTTACTGAAATAGCTAAAGTCATCACAAAACTTCCGAAAGGAAAAAAGTTTTTAAGAAAAATAGAACGTCTCATTGAAGCCCGTGAAGCTATGTTCTTTAAGGACAACAAGCTTGACTGGGCGATGGGGGAACTTTTGGCATATGGCACACTGCTGGTAGAAGGATATGATGTGCGCATAAGCGGTCAGGATGTGGAACGCGGAACGTTTTCACACAGGCATGCGGTCGTCAAAGTAGAAGAAAGTGAAGAAGAAATCATACTCCACAATCAACTTCAGGAAGACCAGGGGGATTTTTATATATACAATTCGCTGCTTTCAGAATATGCCGTTGTAGGGTTTGACTATGGTTATTCCATGGCAACACCCAATGCACTGGCAATCTGGGAAGCCCAATTTGGTGACTTCAGCAATGGCGCACAAATTATGATTGATCAATATATTTCTGCTGCAGAAGACAAGTGGAAATTACAAAACGGACTCGTGATGTTATTGCCCCACGGATATGAAGGCCAGGGTGCAGAACACAGTTCAGCGCGTATGGAAAGATATTTACAACTCTGTGCACGGGACAATATGTTTGTTGCTGATGTAACCACACCGGCAAATCTTTTTCACTTGTTGCGTCGCCAGATGAAAACCAATTACAGAAAGCCACTTATTGTTTTTACACCAAAGAGTTTGTTGCGCCACCCCAAAGTAGTTTCTACTGTTGAAGAAATGGCAAATGGAAGTTTTCAGGAAATCTTTGATGACCCCACGGCAGATATAAAGAAAACAAAGTCACTGGTATTCTGCACCGGTAAATTTTATTATGACCTGCTGGAAGTGAAAGAAGAGAACAAGAGAGATGATGTCGCATTGGTGCGCGTTGAGCAATTGTTCCCGTTACCGGCAGATAAAATGCGCACTATTATTAAAAAATACAAAAATGCAGATGATATTGTATGGGCACAGGAAGAGCCGCGCAATATGGGAGCTTACAGCTTCTTACTGATGCATTTTGAGGAAATAAAAAACTTTAGGATTTGCAGCCGAAAATTTTACAGTGCCCCGGCAGCCGGAAGTGCTGTCAGGTCAAAACGCCGTCATCAGCGTGTTATTGACAATGTGTTTGACAAAACATTAACTATAGACAATTAAATAAAAAACAACCCTTCCCCGTTAAGGGAAAAAACAAGATAATTATGGTTTTAGAAATGAAAGTTCCCTCACCGGGAGAATCCATCACCGAAGTAGAAATCGCCCAATGGCTGGTATCTGATGGTGACTATGTTGAAAAAGATCAGGCCATAGCCGAAATAGACAGTGATAAAGCAACACTTGAACTTCCGGCAGAAGCCAGCGGGACGATCACGCTTAAAGCGGAAGAAGGCGATGCAGTTGCCGTGGGTGAAGTAGTTTGTTTAATTGACACTTCAGCAGAAAAGCCCGGTGGCGATAGCAAGAAAGAGCCTGAAACTTATGAAAATCCGGGTGATGAAGGATCAGCAGACCCGAGCGATGCTTCAAAAGATTTGGATGGAAAAAGAGCTGAAAAGTCTAAAACCAACGAAAAAACAAGCCCGGAAAAGAAAACCGAAGATAAAAAAACATATGCCAGCGGCACTCCTTCTCCTGCAGCCAAGAAAATATTGGATGAAAAAGACGTTTCAGCTTCAGATGTAAAAGGATCAGGCCGTGATGGGCGCATTACAAAAGAAGACGCCGCGCAGGCATCAAAACCAGCTATGGGCACTCCCGGACCCGGCAAACGTGGTGAAGAACGCAAGAAATTATCCATGCTCCGCAGAAAAGTTGCAGAACGCTTAGTAAGCGCGAAAAATGAAACCGCCATGTTAACCACCTTTAACGAGGTGGACATGACCGCCATTTTTGAACTGCGTGAAAAATATAAAGAAGACTTTAAAAGCAAGCACGGTGTAGGTCTTGGATTTATGTCATTCTTTACACTCGCTGTGGTAAGGGCCCTGGAGATGTATCCTGATGTAAACTCTATGATTGACGGTGACTATAAAATCACCTATGATTATAAAGATATTAGTATTGCAGTATCAGGTCCCAAAGGCTTGATGGTTCCGGTAATCAGAAATGCTGAAAACTTATCTTTTAGAGGTATTGAAAACGAGGTGAAACGCCTTGCTATAAGAGCCAGGGAAGGTGAAATCACAGTTGACGAAATGACCGGAGGAACTTTTACCATTACTAATGGCGG
>JBBDVI010000112.1:0-5770 GCA_040903465.1 Flavobacteriaceae bacterium | reverse complement strand
CTTTGAGTATTTTTCAGCTTTGTAGTACTCTGAAAATTCCCGCAAAAAGTCTTCGTTAATATTTTTAAACAAAATTTGTTGCCCGGTGGAGTGTTCAAAACGTTGCATCTTGTTTTTGATAACGCCCCATTTTGTCAACTGGGCTTTGCTCAGTCCGTCCCTTTTTTGTTTGATATAAAAGTCAATGTAAGAAACTAAACCCTCTGGGGCTTTGTTTTCGGTTTCTGTTTGTGGTGGGTTGTAATAATGTTTGATTGTGGTTTTAAACCATTCCTTGTCTATCTGGCTTAAATCTGTCTTTTCAAATTCATTAATTACATAGGTGCGTATGTCGTGTGTATCGGTTTCAATTTTCTTTTTAAGATTGTTTTTAGTAACGTCTTTGAACTTTACGCCTTTTGCATAATCTTTCCAAAATTCCTTTGAAACTTCAATTTTGGATCTGGTGTAAAAACTTAATGGATTTGGGTTTCCCTGCACACGATAAGACAAACGGGCTTCTAAAAATGCAGTATCTTTTTTAGAGCGGTAAGAAAATGACACAGTAGCCATATTTTAAGTATTTAAGATTGAACATCTCAAATATACAAAAGTGTGTGCAATTATTCTAAAAAATGCACACAAAATTTAAATCAATTGAAAAAAATTGATAACAAAAGAAAAAACTATATTTGTATAACTCTTTGTTTTATTGAGGTCTTAATGCTGTTTTGATATTGTGTGCTTTCAAACGTTTTCAGGGCTTTGCGTTCCCTCTTTCTCCGCAAAATTTAAATGCTTCACAACAAAGTTGTGGAGCATTTTTTATTTTCGGAGAACCCAAACGCAGTTTGAGTGTTCGGAGAAAATAAAAAATGATCCATAGGCGATAGCCTGAAGCATCTGAATGTTGTATTGGATTCCCTCTTCGGGGATCAACATCGTTAATCCCACATTAGTTAAATAAAAAAATCCCGATTTTCACCGGGATTTTATGCACTTGTTTAAACGTTGTATTTTAGTTTGCCCCCCACTCTTTTAACGAGTCCTGATTCATTTTTACATAATCATCATTCCCTGCCTTTTGAGCGGCTGCCAATGATTTTCTGGCAGCTTCAATCGCTCCTTTTTTATCACCGGCTTTCGCATAGATAAGGGATTTTTGACGCAGTTGCCAGAACGGTGGATTGTCATTACCTGCAAGGGATTTGTCAATCCATTCTTTGGCTTTCGCCATATCTTTTCCCTCATCATAGTAATAGACAGCTGCAGCATAGTAATCTCCTGCTGCGGGCCCTGACATAGCACGTTCAATACTGGCCATTACAGTTGCATCAGTGGGTACAGTAAAGTTAATGGGAACCCTTACCTTATCCCATAATAAGTTAAGTGTAGCTCCTTGGTTTGAAAGACTTCCAATCTCCATAGTAAAAGTTTCACGGGCTCTGGATGTCTCCAGTGGTGTAACATTAAAACGTGCCGCAACTTTACTGTTGTCCAGTTCACGTGGAGCTCCGTTACCCTGATGTTCAGTATACAAAATAATCTCCCATTGTGATTGGTTTGGTATTGTGAACATTGCGTATGTTCCTTTTTTAAGCTCTCGTCCCCCAAAGGTTACATCATCACTAAACGTGATTTTCGTACGGGCATTGGCTCCGGTTCTCCAAAGCTTACCATAAGGCACTAAATTACCAAAAATAGTACGCCCCTTCATACTGGGTCTTGAGTACTCGATGGTAACATCAGTCAGGCCAACTTCCTGTTCCACTTTGGAAAACGGACTGGCAGCCGGTGTGCTCACTTGGGCATAAGTAAATGCTCCAATAAATAAAAGCGATAATAATAAAGTAAATTTTTTCATTGCTGATTGGTTTTTTAAGTGTGTTAATACAAACTACTAAGTTAGTTAATTACGAAAGTATTTGATGTTAACAAAAGCTTAAATAGGAAAACTTTTGTTTAACTTTTATTTATATCATTTAAACATATAAAACTTTATTTTTGTCTAAAGAACACACATGAAAATCTATACACTTCATTCAAAACAAAAGCTGCCTATTTCAGTAGACACGGCCTGGGACTTTTTATCCGGTCCGGCTAACCTGAAAACCATCACTCCTGATTATATGGGCTTCCATATTCTGTCTGGTGCAGACCGCCCCATGTTTCCAGGGCAAATCATTCAATACATCGTAACCCCGGTTCTGGGTATCAAAACCAAATGGGTTACCGAAATCACCCACGTCAAGAACAAAGAATACTTTGTGGATGAACAACGTTTCGGTCCCTATGCACTCTGGCACCACAAACACTTTATAAAAGAAATACCGGGCGGTGTGGAAATGGAAGATATTGTAGATTATAAACTACCCATGGGCCTTTTGGGCGAAATAGTGCATCCCTTTTTGGTCAAACCCAAACTCAACGAAATATTTGAGTACAGAAAAAACAAACTCATCGAACTCTTCGGTGAATACAAACCTTAGTATTATGAGCAAAAACATACTCTTAATTGGTGGTTCCTATGGCATCGGGAAAACCATTGCAGAAACATTGGCAAAAAACAATCAGGTGATCGTCGCTTCCCGCAGCGCTGACGGATTTGAATCTAACAATATCAAACACCTTACCTTTGATGCCACCAAAGACGATAGTTCAACACTGGAACTCCCCGACGACCTCCACGGGTTTGTATATTGCCCCGGAAGTATCAACCTCCGCCCTTTTAAAAACTTACGCAATGAAATCTTTGAAGAAGATTTTCAGCTTAACTTTATGGCGATGGTCAGAGCGTTAAAAGGGGCCCTCCCCAATCTTTTGAAAACGGAAAATGCAAGCATTGTCCTGTTCAGTACCGTTGCCGTAAAAATGGGCATGCCCTTTCACACCAGCGTGAGTGCTTCCAAAGGAGCAATTGAGGGTTTTGCCAAAGCTTTTGCTGCAGAGTATGCTCCAAAACTAAGATGTAATGTGATCGCGCCGTCATTAACAGACACACCCCTGTCTGAACGGCTGCTGGGCGATGACCGCAAAAAAGAAAACGCTGCAGAAAAGCATCCTTTAAAACGTGTGGGTGAGACAAAAGATATTGCTGCCATGGCAAACTTTCTCTTAAGTGAAGAAAGCAGCTGGATTACCGGTCAGGTATTTGGCGTTGACGGCGGGATGTCTACTTTAAAAGTATAAAATGAGTAAGAAAAAAGTAAATATATTCTGGTTTAGAAGGGATCTGCGACTGGACGACAATGTGGGTTTCTATAAAGCCCTTAACGGAAAGTTCCCCGTGCTGCCTATTTTCATCTTTGACACCGAAATCCTGGATCAGCTACCCAAAGACGATGCCCGTGTAACGTTTATCTTTGAGACACTTCAAAAGATGCGGGAAAACCTTCAGAATACCTGCGGAAGCAGTATCGCAACCTATCACGGAAAACCTTTGGAAGTATTTAAGCAAATCATTAAAGACTTTCCGGTTCAAAACGTCATCACAAACCATGATTATGAGCCTTATGCTCAGAAACGTGACAAGGAAATAGAAGGTTTTCTTTCCGATAAAGACATCGGCTTTTATACCTATAAAGACCAGGTAATTTTTGAGAAAGACGAAGTGGTAAAAGAGGACGGCACCCCTTATCTGGTCTATACCCCTTATATGAAAAAATGGAAAGAGCGGTTTAAAGAGCTTTCGCTAAAAGTATATGAAACAAAATCACTGTTAAAGAATTGTATTGAGCATTCGCGTTTGCCCAATCTCACCTTAGCGGATATGGGTTTTGAAAAATCAAACATTGAAGTGCCGGACTTTGACCTGAGCAAATCTATGATTCAGGAGTATGAAGAAACCCGCAACTTTCCTGCCCGGGATGAAACCTCGCGCTTGAGTCCGCACCTGCGTTTTGGCACGGTGGGCATCCGGCAAGTTGTTAAAAAGGCTATCACCGAAAAAAATGAAACCTTTTGGAACGAACTCATCTGGCGGGAGTTTTTTATACAGATACTCTGGCATTTTCCTGAAACCCAAACCCAGGCCTTCAAGAAAAAATATGACCGCATTACGTGGCGCAACAATGAAGCGGAGTTTGAAAAATGGAAGACCGGCACGACTGGCTTTCCTCTGGTCGATGCCGGAATGCGACAACTCAATGAAACCGGCTGGATGCACAACCGTGTGCGCATGCTTGTGGGGAGTTTCCTATGCAAACACCTTTTAATAGACTGGCGTTGGGGCGAAGCCTATTTTGCTGAAAAGCTATTGGATTATGAAATGGCATCCAATGTAGGCAATTGGCAATGGGTAGCCGGTTGTGGTGTGGATGCCGCACCCTATTTCAGAATTTTTAATCCAACGACCCAAATTGAAAAGTTTGACAAGGAAAAATCCTATATAAAAAAATGGATACCTGAATTTGGTTCCAAAAGCTATCCAGATGAAATGGTCAACCACAAAGAAGCTCGGGAACGTGCGTTAAGCACCTATAAAGAAGCGGTAAGTTAAAATAAGCATTTCAAGTTACTTCACTTATTTTATGCACTTTATCGAAAAAAAGTATGTTTATATCGATATTGTGAATATTTTATTATTTATTTGTTAATACCTATAAGTTTTAACTGAGTCCATAACCCCAAATTATGAACCGCTATGGAAACCTATGAAAATGAATTCACCAATGGTGAAATCAAAGTAACTTACGACCCAAAAGTTTGCATACACGCTGAAAAATGCGCCAAGGGACTGTCTGATGTTTTTCGCACAGATATAATTCCCTGGATTGATCTAGACGGTGCCGAAACAAAAAAAATTGTAGCACAAGTTAAGAAATGTCCCTCGGGAGCGCTTCAATGTTCCTATGTAAAGCAAAAAGTTGCTATTTAATTTCAAAAAAAACAAAAACCACACAATTATTCCGGTACAATATTGTTGTATAAGGAATACTATTTTTCAAAATTAGCCTTAAGATGTTTCAAAAAAATACATTCCCTATTTATATATTATTATGTATCACCACCTTTGGCTTTTCACAATCTGAAAACACCCTGGAAAGTCAGTTTGAGGATGTGTACAACAGCTCCAACAATTATCAGGAGTTTAAAGTTGTAAAAAGGACTGATTTGAACAGTCTTAAAAAAAGTGCCCTGGATAGCATCGCAGTTTACAAAAATGCCCTGGTTCAGATGCAGGGTGAACTAGAGTCGCAACAAATCGAACTGGGACTTATCAAAACCAATTTAGATGAAACCAATGAAAAGCTTGCCAATGCAGAACAAAGGGAAAATGATATCTCATTTTTAGGCATCCAGACTTCCAAAAGTGCATACAATGGTGTTGTATGGACCATCATCATTGCCTTGGCTGTCATTCTTTTCTTATTCGTTTATAAATTCAAAAACAGCAATGTGGTCACTCGTGAGACCAAAATAAAACTCGATGAACTCGAAAAAGAATTTGAGTTGCACCGTCAACGCACGTTGGAACGCGAGCAACAACTCAATCGTAAATTGCTGGATGAAATCAATAAGAATAAATAATTTATAAATATTTAACTCTAAAATTTCATATTTACAACACCTCTTGTTACTTATAACAACCTTTCTCTAACAATCATCTGTATTTCAACCTTTTTTCATACATTTATAATGTCCCAAGTCATTTTTAATTTTATTAAAAAGACGTATGAAAATAAAATTGACAGTAATTGTTTTTTTCATGGGAATTTCCTCATGTTTTTCTCAAAGTACCCAGGCCAAAAACCCTACCCCAAAAACTGCACTCGATTTGAGCAACACATAT
>JBBDVI010000111.1:0-5790 GCA_040903465.1 Flavobacteriaceae bacterium | reverse complement strand
TAGCTCGTCGGGCTCATAACCCGAAGGTCACTGGTTCGAGTCCAGTTCCCGCTACAACAAAAGAGAACTCAAATTATGGGTTCTCTTTTTTCATTTTATAGAATCAGGGCTCATCTCTCCCAGAGGCGGACATAAGTTCAAGCCCTATTCCCGCAATAAGAAAAGCTTCACAAAATGTGATGCTTTTTTTTGATTAAACTTTATCAATGTGCTATTTCCTTCTTATTGATTTGATCAAATAATAAAGAAGTATGGCAGAAACTACTACAAGCAATAGCACATGGAATCTTTCAAGCAAGTTTAAAAACATAAAATAGGGTTAGGTCTTTTACACTTTTCATAATAATAACGGTTTGTATTTTTATAAAAATTATAAGTAAATGTTAATATTTAGCAGATATTATTTTTTTGGGTATCTTTAGTAGATGAATAAAAAAGCGCGTATTTTTCTCTACATCCTCGCAGGCATCATTGTGCTTTTTGTGATTGCGGTGTTTGTGGCAAACCCTATTATTGAAAACAAAATAAAAGAAACCATCGCTCAGGAAGTTCCTGATGAATTTCAAATAAACAAATATGAGATTTCTGCCAATTCTTTTCGTGGAGCTATAACTATTAAAGACCTCCAAATTACAGTAAAAGATACCCTTGCTGATTTTACAGACGCTGATATAAGTCTTACTAAAGCTTCCTTTAACGGCCTTAGCTACTGGAAGTATCTTTTCTCAGGTAAGATTGATTTTAATAGCATTATACTTCATGACTTGAATATGAAAACATACCGGGATACTACAAAAAATAACAGCCTGAAAAAAAAACAAAAAGAGTTTGAAGAAAATATAAGCACCGGAAAATTTACTCTGGAAAACGCTTCTTTCTTATTGAAGAATACAGATGAAAGCATAGCTTTACAATTGGACAGCCTTAATTTTTCCATCACAAATGTTGAAGTTAACAAAAGAACCCTACAAGAAAAAATCCCTTTTTACTTTTCAGAAATGGAAGTGGACACTCAAGACTTTTTTTATGAACTGAATGAAAATGAAACCCTCTCTTTAAAAGAATTTGCTGTACTAGACCAACAACTTAAAATCACAGATTTTGCAATTAAAACAAAGAGCGACACCCTGAAACCCAGTCCAGATTCAGCAAATGAGATTGGACGTAAAGACATAAAAATTCCATCGCTGACCCTAAGCGATCTTCATTTTAAGGTGGTTGATGATACTTTTCAGCTTTTTGGTGAAGATCTAGAGGTTGAAAATCCTTCTATATGGCTACAGCAAGGAATAAATGGAAACCCTGAAAAAAATAAAGGCTTACAGAAAGAAACTAAAGAGATCCCACTTCCATTCTCTATAGCATCCATATCTGTAAATAATGCGCAAATTGACTTACTACATCCTGATGAAAGTCCATATTTGCAGGTTGAAGATTTTAACATGACACTCAAAGATGTTTTGGCAAATAATACAACCTTACAACAAAAGATTCCCTGTGAGTTTTCAGATGTGGAGTTTGAGGGTAAATCACTACAATACCGAATGAATGCTTATGACCTTCTATCCCTTACCCACGTTTCCCTGGATGAAAAACAGCTTCAAATAAAGGACCTTCACATCAAAACACAATACAGTAAAACGGAACTCTCAAAAGTGCTTGAAAAGGAACGTGACCATATGGATGCTGAAATGCCTTCCCTGGTTATAGAAGGTTTTGGTGTCACCTCAAAAGATAGTATAATTCACGTTCAGGGAAGCTCAACCACAATCAAAGACCCTACCCTGAATGTTTACCGCGATAAACTGGTTGCAGACGACCCCAGTATCAAGCCGCTGTACAGCAAATCATTGCGGGAACTCCCTTTTGCCCTCACTCTGGACTCCCTTTTTATCAAAAATGGTGGGATTGTTTATGAAGAAAAAGTAAAATCAGGCCAACCTCCCGGTAAGGTTTATTTCTCGGATTTGAACGCCGCCATTGGTAATATGAGCAATACCTATGCGAAAGGAGAAAAAGAAACCACAATCGATATCACTACCACCTTTATGGAAAACAGTCCGCTGGAGGTTGACTGGCATTTTGACATAAACAATACTGATGATCAATTTCAGTTTACCGGGCACTTAGGGTCAATTGAAGCAAAGCATTTAAATTCATTTGCTAAAGCCAGTTTAAATGTAAATTTAGAAGGAACATTAAGACAAACTTATTTCAACATACACGGCAACAACAATGACTCACGCATTGATATGCGACTTGAATTTGACAACTTTAAAATCGAGGTTTTAGATAAAAAGGACAAGAAAAACTGGCTGTTTTCGGCTGTTGCCAATATTTTTGTAAAAAGGGATTCCGATTCTAATAAAAATGATTTCAAGGAAGGAGATGCTACGGCAACACGAAATAAAGACAAGTCTTATTTCAATTATATATGGATCAGTATTCAGGCAGGTTTGAAAGAAATATTGATAGCCACCTGATTATTGCCCGAGGCTGATTGCCTCAAAAAAAGTCATAGTGTAATCATTGAAACCCACATTGATTTCTATAGGGTTACAACATACCTCACAGTCTTCCACATAGGTTTGCCTTGGCACCGAACTGTCAAGCAACACAGAGATGTTTTCCCAGCAATACGGACAGGTAAAAAAGTATTCTTCCATAACATAAAAATAACCTATCTTACAGAGAATGTCAAGCGACGGTCAGAGGTATTTAAAATTCAACGGTGAGCAATTGTCCCGTAAGTTGCAAAAGTTCCAGCTCTGCGAGTTTGGCCTCATATTTTGACAGGTTCTTGGCGGTTTGTGCATTCAACTGGTTCAGTTGCGCCTGCCGTAATTCAAGAGATGATATCTGCCCCAGTTTATAGCGCTCATTGGAACGCTCAAAATTGCTTTCGGCAACAGCCACGTTGTCTTGCTGCATCCTGTAAATGGCCAGGCGGTTTTCATAGTTGCCTTTTGCATTGGCAATGTCCCGTCTTACTTCTGCCCTGATTTGCTCTTGAAAAAATTGCTGGTTGCTCAATTGGATGCGGGCATTCTTGATGGAGGTAATGGCACTACCACCGTCAAAAAGATCCCAGGTGAGGGTGACTCCCGCAGAAAAACCTGTGGAAGTACTTGATGAAAGGAAATTGGTGGAAGGAAAAAGTCCCTCATTCCAACCATAGGAACCGGAAAGGCCCAGAGAGGGTAAAAGCAATCCTTTGCCTGCTTTGTACTGATAATCTGTGATTTTTATGTTTTGCTCTGCCTGCAACAATCTTATATTGTTTTCTTCTGCTTCATTGAGAAACTCCTCAAGACGCAACTCATTGGTAAAATTTACAACTGTGTCAACTTCATACAACTGTTCCAGGTTTTCGTTTAAAACCACCGTGAGATCACGTTTGGTATTAAACAATTGCTGCCTTGTATTCATAAGGTTTACACTATCTGTGGTAATATCTACCTGGGCATTCAATACTTCGAGACGTGTGTTTTGTCCATATTCAAACTGGTATTCAGCACGTGTCAGCCGTTCTTTTGTATTTTCCAGGGTTTCTTCCAGCACCGAAACATTTTCGGTAAGCCGTGCCACTTCAAAATAAACTGAGAACAGCTGAAGAATCGTGGTTTCAATGGTTTCCCGCGCTTGCAATTCTGAAAGATTGTATTGCTCTTTGAGGGTTTTGTAATTATAATGCCTTCCCAAACCATCAAAAAGGGTATAATCCAAATTAATGGAAGCGTTGTAACGTGTGGTCTCCGCTCCGGTAATATCCTCTACGCTGCCATCCTGAAACGTAGCTTCCTGATCCTGAATACTGTAATCTGCACCACCAATCCCGGTTAATGATGGTAAATAACCCGAATTTAAAAAAGCGGCATTGTTCTCAGCAATGCGCACTTCATTGCTTGCTACTTTGATATTAAAGTTGTTCTCCAGAACCTTGTTGATGGCCTCTTGCTTTGAAAGCCGTTCTTGTGCACGAGCAGTGTTAGTAAAAGTAATAACAGCTAAAATAACCAATAGATATGTGATTGTTGTTTTATTCATCGTCTATTTTTTGTTCTTTTATAGCACGTTCTACTTCTTCCTTTTTTACTTTTTTGCCTGTCGCAAGCCATTTTCCACCGGTTTTTATATTGTTGCTGTAAGCGAGAAATAATGGCAAAAGCAAAAGTGTAAGCACAGTAGCAATAGCAATTCCATAGGAAATGGAAATGGCCATGGGTTTTAAAAATTGTGCCTGCCGGCTTTTTTCGAGTAATAAAGGCGCCAAACCGGCAATGGTAGTCAATGAAGTTAGGAAAATGGCCCTGAATCGTGACCTGCCGGCTTCCAGAAGGGCATGGTCAAAAGTGAGCCCTTCCCGGAGGTTCGTATTGAATTTTGTAATCAAAACCAGTCCGTCATTTACCATAATCCCTATCAAAGCGATAATCCCCATTGCTGAAAGCATATTCACCGGAAATCCATGGAACCAATGGCCCCAAGCCACACCGATGACACTAAACGGAATCAACAACATCAGCAATAACGGTTGACTGTAACTCCTGAATGTAAATGCGATTGTAGCATAGATTAGAAACAGGATTATAGGGAAGATTTCAGATGCAGATTTTCTCAATTTAGCAGCCTCCCTGTTTTGTCCTTCATACGCCACGGTAACCGTGGGATACTTTGCAAGAATTCCGGGAATTACATCCTGTTGAATTTCAAAAAGCAAATCGGTGGCGCTGTCATTGGGGTCTTCCATATCTGCACTCACCTGAATCTCACGTCTGCCGTCCAGATGGCGAATGGACTCTTCACCCCGTGCAATAGTATACGTTGCAATTTCACCAAAAGGAACTCTTTCACCGTCGGGGGTCAAAATACGCATATCATCAAGTTGGTTAATGGAGGAGCGTTGCTCACGGTCATACCGCACCCAAACACGAATTTCATCCTGCCCGCGCTGAAAGCGTTGTGCTTGTGCACCAAAATACCCCGCCCTTATTTGCTGCATCACATTGCTCAATGTCAACCCAAGTGCATAGGCACTTTCATTTAATTCTACCCGAATCTCCTTAATCCCCAACGGGTCTGTATCTACAACGTCTTTCAATTTTGGGTTGTCAAGCATAATCGCTTTCAAATCTTCTTTAGCTGCTTTTAATTCTTCTGTATTATTGCCCAAAAGAGAGACAGACACAGGACTGCCACCAAAGTTCCCGCCCGATCCAAAAGTGAGTTGTTCCACGCCATATACTTCACCCACTGCTTCACGAATGGCTGCAGTTATTTCCGGTGAAGAAAAATCACGTTGTTCACCGGGCAAAAGGTTAACTGTCAAAGACGCTTTGTTGTTTCCGGGCCCCACGCGCTTGATGGTATTTTCTACCACTTGCAGGTTGCCCGTTTGCTTCTTGGTAAATTCTTCGTTGACTTCCCAGGTCCTGTCTTCAACCAGGGAAATAATGGAATCTGTGGTTTGGGGGTTGACCCCTTCTGCCAATAATAAATTGATTGATACCCGGTCGCTGGCAATACTTGGGAAGATGGTAACTTTAATAATACCTCCGGCTATTGAAGCAATGGTAAGGATCAGTACAGATGCAATAATGGCAAAGGATAAAAAATTGTGTTTTAGCACAAACCTCAATACGGGAGTATAGAGTTTGTCACGCAGAAAAGTCATAACCCTGTCACCGGTTCTGTTGAGAACCCTTAATTTGACAAAAACCTTATCAATTCCTTTTTTATTTTGCTTTTCAGCTTCTGTTTCTTTGATCAGGGCTTTTGAATGAGCGATGT
>JBBDVI010000110.1:0-5794 GCA_040903465.1 Flavobacteriaceae bacterium | reverse complement strand
CCCCGCTGATGTTGATGCCCACCGGTACATCTGCACGAAACCGCAGGGAGATGCTTTCTTCCAGCAATTCCTTATAGTGTGCTTTTACCGCTTCAAGAGCGCGCGGTGCTTCGTTGATGTACACTTCTTTTTCGAAGTGATACCATTTGGTAAGCTGTAGTTTTGCGTCTTTGTATTCCAGAAAATGTCCACCGGGCAATTGGTGTATGCCTTCAAAAAAGGTTTCATCGGGCATGCCATACGAGCCATAGGCAAAATACCCTGCACAGACCTTTTCGTTAAAACGTGTTGTCTTTTGAACAGCCCGAATGCCTTTGATTTCACTTGCAAAATAGAACCCATCCTGGGTTTTGGAATAATAAAAAGGCTTGACCCCAAAGCGGTCACGGGCGGCAAAGAGCTTTTTTTCTTGCGTATCCCATATCGCAAAAGCAAACATACCGTTGAAATGTTTTAAGCAGTCCGTTCCGTATTTGAGATAGGCTGCCAGTACCACTTCGGTATCACTTTGGGTTTTAAATGTATAATCGTTTGACAAGGTTTCCCGCAATTCCTTATAGTTATAGACTTCGCCGTTATACACCATTACATATCTGCCGGTGGCATCCTGAAACGGCTGGTTGGCTTCGGGAGACAGGTCAATAATCGCCAGGCGGTTATGCCCCAGGGCTGCAAAACCCCGGTCGAAATACTTCCCGCTAGCATCCGGTCCGCGATGCTGTTGGGTGGTCATCATGGTCGAAATCAGTTCCCCTGCCTCCTGTTTACCTATATATCCTGATATTCCGCACATACTATTTCGTTTGTTCAATTTTTATGTATGTAAATTGAAAGGAGTACTTTCAATTTGCAAGCTTAAAGTCTTTATAATAATTCTTATAAATAAAGTTGCCGTTGGAAATCTTATGTCAAATCCATAAATCTCCCGCAGATGGCGCAGATATGCGCAAATGAAAATGGATTCGGATATAAAAAGCAGCTTTTTATTATTTAAGACCATTATCCCTTTTAAGTACTCCCTCTGCGCGTTCCCAGTCCTCCGGTGTATCGAGGTTCACAAAGGTTTTACTTTGTGATACCACATAGCCTACCTTTTCCCCATACAACGAATCCTGTTTTAAAATAACCGCTGCTTTGGTGATATAAATACTCCCATCCCGAAAATACGCTTTCGGTAACTCTTGCCGCCTTTTGACAATCTTATGTTCACCAGTTGCGATGTGCAGACAACCGTCTTCGTCGGCTTCAAATACCCAGTGCGGATTGAACTCAGGTGGGACTTCACGCACACTGAGCAACGAGTCATAGCCCCCCTCCAAAAACTTGCGTATGGCCGCATCGATACTCCCGGGTTCGCGAAAAGGCGTGGTGGGCTGCAGCAAACACACGGCATCAAAGCTGTCGCCTTGTTCTTCCAGGAACGAAAGGGCGTGCTGCACCACTTCCAGCGAACCGGAACTATCGGTTGCCAGATGCGCCGGGCGCACAAAAGGGACATCGAGACCGACAGATTTTGCCAGATTGATGATGTCTACATCATCAGAAGACAAAATAACACGCGATACCAATTTACTCTCACGGGCAGCTTCCAGGGTGTACATCAATAAAGGTTTCCCCCCCAGCATTTTTATGTTTTTACCGGGAATGCCCTTGCTTCCGCCGCGGGCGGGGATGATGGCTATGATTTTCATATGTTACAAATATGGGACCCCGCAGGGGTCCGGGTTTGATCCTCTTTTTTGGTTTACAAATATGGGACCCCGCCGGGGTCCGGATTCTACAAACATAAGCCCCTTCGGGGTCTGTGCTATTTTATTTTGCATATATGAACCTGATATTATTATATACTTTTTAACTTTAATTTCCACTTGACCCCAGCGGGGTCACATATTTGTACACATTTCTACAAAGCTGTGACTACAATCACGGGCTACACCTTTTAATCCACTACCCATTCAAACAAATAAACTTCATTATACTCAATACCACTATCTGTATTACAAATATGGGACCCCCACCGGGGTCCGGGTTTGGTCCTCTTTTTTGGTTACAAATATGGGACCCCCGCCGGGGTCCGGGCATACCTTTAAAACATTCTGACCCCGGCGGGGTCATCTGTTTGTAAACAACCCTATACCATTGAACCACGACCCCAAAGGGGTCGCACCCCTTACTCCTCCACCCAATCAAACAAATAGGTTTCGTTATACTCAATTCCACTATCTATAAGCAATTTTAAATACTCCTCCTTGAATGTACTTTTCTTATGGTGTTCTTTTTGATTACGAATGTAATTCACAACGCTGTCCAGCGCAGACCGGCTATAGGAAAAAGCACCATAACCGGATTGCCATTGGAATGGAAGTTTGCTGTATTTCTTTTCATTGATAAAACTATTGGAAGCTTTTTTTATTTCCCTCACCAAATCTGAAATTGAATCCCCCGGATGCAAACCTATAAAAATATGAATATGATCGGGCATACCATTTATGGCGAGCATCTTGTGTTTTCTATTTTGAACAATTCCTGTGATGTATTTATACAACTCTTCTTCCCAATGGGGGTGAATCAAGGAAACTCTCCCCTGTACGGCAAAAACAACTTGAACGTATAATTGTGTATATGTATTAGCCATTCTTTAATATGACCCCGCTGGGGTCAGGTTTAAATTTAAAATATTATCTACAAATTTGTGACCCCGCCGGGGTCAGGTTTAAATTTAAAATATTATCACCGAGATTTCTCTTTTCTATTTTCTAAACCCAGTCTTACGTCTTAAGTCCTGTAGTCCTTATGTCTTAATACTTTATAAAGTCTATTTTCTCTTTTCTAACATCTCACATCTAACATCTCCCGTCTAATTAATACCCAATCGTCTTATGAAACCGCAATGGCAATGAACTCAGCAATGCAGCGATTGATTTTCCTGCTTCACCGCTGCCGTAAATGTCTGAACTTTTTAAGCGGCCGTTTTGTAAATGGTTTTCGATAGCATTTTTGATGGCTTCCTTATGATAGTCCACATCCACAACATTGCCGCCCTGTTGCCTGCGGTGCTGCCGGGTACCGATGTTGATCACCGGTACGCCCAGGTAAGCACATTCCCTAATGCCTGCACTGCTGTTGCCCACCAGGCCTTTGCTGTGGTAGAGCAGTTCCAGAAAATCAGAGGCTTCCATATTTTTAAAGAAATGCACGTGCTCCAGTTCGTGATGCTCCCGAAACGCCCGGATACCTGTAGAGGTACCGTCAGCCCCGGCATCTACATTGGGCCAGAACCACAGCGTGGGTATGTTGAGTTCATTGATGGCCTGTAAGGTTGCTTCTACCTGCTTTCGCGAAAGCGCATATTCATTGGTGACCGGATGCTGCATCACCACAACATAGCCGTTTTCCAATGCAGGTTGTGCGCCCACACCTCCATATTTTTTATAGGGATTAAATGAAAGGGCTTTGCTTTGCAACACCGGAGCTGCGAGGTCTATTGAAGGACAGCCGGTATTAAAGACCACTTGGGTATCTTCGCCCAGTTTCAGCACGCGTTCTTCGGCTTCTTCAGATGCCACAAAATGGTAATCGGCCAGTTTGGTAATGGCGTGGCGCACTTTTTCGTCTATGTTTCCGGTGACTTCGCCGCCTTGGATGTGTGCCAGCGGGATGTTCATATAAGACGCCGAAATGGCGGTGGCCATGGTTTCAAAGCGGTCGGCAACGGTCACGACGATATCGGGTTTTAAATTGTCAAACACGGTGGAGAGTTCGAGTATCCCAATGCCGGTGGTTTTGGCCGCAGCTGTCAGGTTTTCGCCTTCCAGCACATTGAAAACTTTGGCCGCCACGATAAAACCGTCCTGCTCTATATAGTTCACGGCAGCGCCATACCGATCGAGTAAGGCCGATGCTGCCACGATAAGTTGTAAGTTTAGGTTGGGATGGGTGTCAATAGCGGTTAAAACAGATTTTACCCTACTGTAAGAAGGACGGGCGGTAATCACTACAGCTATGTTTCTTTTGGACATACGGTGGTTTCTTAGTGGGATAAAAATATAAAAATACTGCGGAGGAATGGGCAGGAACGGGCATTTTTTATAAAACTCCTTAAAATCAAGGAAAAACAGGAGCATGCAATAGCTGTATTCTAAAGGATTTGTTAAGAAAAAGACCGGAATTTTGCCCGTAAAATGGGAAATTTAGACCCTAAGACCGTGCGGTACAGCCCACTGGCGTAGGGATTCGCGTGTTTTGTATGTAAAAAAAATGTTATTTTAAAGCTAAATCCTATGATTTTAACATGGCTATTGTATCTTTGTAGCCAACAATTAACCTATTTTTAAAATGAAACGAATATTATTATGTGCTACGATTGCGCTGGGGACCTTTACAATTCAGGCGCAGGAACAGGAATATAACCGCTGGTCCATCGAACTTGAAGGCGGGGTTCACAAACCGGCTGTACCCTTTTCTCCCGGATATTATACAAACACACCAGACCTCTGGCAAGCCGGACTGGGTGTGCGTTATATGTTCAACGATAAATTTGGTGCCAAACTGGATTTTGGATACAACAACATTGAAAGTGACGAAAACAGCCTGCCCTTTAAATCAACGTATTACCGTTCCAGCCTCCAAGGGGTTGTGAATGTGGGGAATGTATTAAACTTCAGAAGCTGGACAAACACATTTAACGTATTGGTCCACGGTGGTTTTGGTTATTCTGCCAACAAACCGTCAGAACCCAACGAGTTTGACAGTGCTGACCAAATGCTCAACCTGATGGCCGGTATCACACCGCAAATCCGTTTGGGAAAAAGTGTTGCGCTAACGGGTGATTTAAGTGTTTTAGGTCACGTGCGTCATTCAACAACATGGGACGGGGCACAGCCTTTGGACGCGGTTGTTAGCAATAACAGCACCCGTGGTTTGAACGGTTACATGGTCAATGCATCTATTGGTTTGACCCTTTATTTGGGTAATAACGATGTACATGCTGACTGGTATTCTGAAGGTTCAGCCCTTTACAGCGAACTGGAAGAACTTGACGAGCGTTTGACAAAAGTGGAAACTGATATGATTGATTCTGATCAGGACGGTGTACCCGATTACTTAGATCGTGAGCCCAATACCATTTCAGGTGTTGCTGTAGACAGCAAAGGTAGAGCTCTTGATAAGAACGACAATGGTATTCCTGACGAACTGGAGTCTTCTCTTGATGCACGTTATGCCAACAAATCTGATGTGGATGGTACTTCAGGAAGTGGTCTTAACATCAAGGAATTGATAGACAAAGGCTATGTGAATGTATATTTTAGATTCAACAGTGATCAGCCGGAAACCTATTCGCTTCAAGCGGTCAACTACCTGATTATTTATATGAAAGAAAACCCATCGACACAAGCAGATTTGATTGGTTTTGCTGATGAAATCGGTAACCCGACATACAACCAGGAGTTGTCTGAGCGCAGAGCTAACAAGGTTAAAGAATTGTTAGTTGCTGCCGGTATTGACGGAAGCAGGCTTACTGCCCGTGGAAGCGGTGAAGACGATTCAGTAGATGAAGCTTCTTCAGGAGCACGCCAACTTGTAAGACGTGTAACGTTTAGATTGAAATAAGAAAACAAACCTTTTAGGTTTTTAAATACAATCCCCGCTGTCTTTATTGATAGCGGGGATTTTTTTTTGACATAGGACTGCATGACGTATGACGTAGGACAGGTTTAGCGGACCTGCCTACCGAAGGTAGGGTTGCGGGATAAAAACACCATGTTTGTCACCCTGACGAAGGAAGGGTCGCATC
>JBBDVI010000109.1:0-5824 GCA_040903465.1 Flavobacteriaceae bacterium | reverse complement strand
GTAATCCTCCCTATACCGAAGTATTGACTTCTCTCGCTAACGTAGGCGGAGGATATCGAATAATTTTGTAAACTTGTTCAGCTCTATGCAAGGCCGATTTTCAAACTGTTGCATAAAAGCACGGGCGCAATCCTGGTTGAGATGTTTGCGATGACTTCAGTGGCGGTTCTGGTTTTACTAGAAACCCCGTTCAGAATATTTACTCTGCCAAAAGCACATCTCCTTAGAGTATTTTTAAAAAATCATAACTGTATGGAACAAGATGTAATTTCAATGGAAATCATCAATCCTCAAGCTGCAGGTATTGATGTGGGCAGCCGTTCCCATTGGGTGGCTGTGGGACAATCTGAACAAGATGTCCGGGAGTACGGGGTTTTCAATGAAGACCTTTTTACGATGGCAGATTGGCTTGAAGAAAATCACGTCAAGACCATAGCTATGGAGAGTACAGGAACCTATTGGCAAAACCTCTATGCGGTTTTATTGTCTAGGGGTTTTCAGGTAATTTTATGCAATGGCAAGTTCACAAAAAACATCAAAGGGAAAAAGACAGATGTCAAAGATTGCCAATGGATTCAAAAACTGCATAGCCTTGGTTTACTATCGGGTAGCTTTCTACCCGACGGACAGACAGAACAATTAAGAACCTATTGCAGGCATAGGGCAAATTTAATCCACTCAAGTGCATCTACCTCCAAAAAGATGCAAAAGTACCTGCGCCTTTTGAACCTCAGGCTAGATGTGGTGGTAAAGGATATTTGTGGACTTACGGGTTTATTGATCATCCGGGCAATCTGTGATGGAGAAACCAATCCACAAGAACTGGCATCCCTGCGTCACGGCAATTGCAGAAAATCGGAAGAAGAAATAGCCAAGGCGCTACACTCCAACAATCGAGAAGATTATCTCTTTGCTCTGAAGCAAGAGCTTGATACTTATGAGTATCTTCAAAACAAAATCATACAATGTGATTTGGAAATTGAAAAAAAACTCAATGAGATTATTGGTGGCGATGACAACAAAAGACAGCATTATATAGACCCTAAAACTCATAAAAGAATAAACAAAAACACCCCAAAGAACATAGATTTGAACTTAAAATCTTATCAAATGTTTGAAGGAACTGATTTGCTTGCTATTGAAGGAATGAGTTATTCAACTGTTTTGGCTTTGATGAGTGAAGTGGGTATAGAAGGTATTAGGAAGTTCGCTACTGCCAAGCATTTTGCATCCTGGCTAAGATTGGCTCCAAACAACAAAGTCAGTGGTGGGAAAGTACTATCAAGCAGAGTTCCTAAAGGAAGTAACCGTCTAAAAATAGCTTTGAGAAATGCTGCAAATGCCATTGGAAATTTAAAAGAATCAACCCCATTGAGGGATTTTTTCCATAGAATAAACTTTAGAAAAGGCAGGGTATCGGCTATTAGTGCAACAGCGCGAAAACTAGCAGTCATCATTTGGAATATGGTTGTAAAAGGAACTCCTTATATCAATCCAGAAGGATATCTATTTTTAGATCAGAAGAGAAAACTGGGATTAGTCAAGAGGATTAAAAAACAAATCGATAAATTTGCTTTAACTGACGAAGACCTTGGTTTTGCAACATCTTGATTTAAAGATGTTTATATAAACGTTAGTCAGAATTTAAAAGAATCTTGTCAAACAGAAAAATTAGATATGTTGATTCAAGAACTAGTGGAAATGTTGGTTTCACTCATGAAGAAATTGTTATAATTGAAAAACAATTGAACATAAATAAACTAAGCATCTTTAGAAACTTTTTATTAAATGCTGGTAAAAAATCTAATGTTCTTGATAATGATTTCAAAAATGTCCAAGAGTTTATTGAACTTCAAGAGCATTTTCGAAATCAAATAAAAACAGAAAATAATTTAAAATTTAATCTGAATAATATTTGTTGTTTTCATACCACTAAAGATGATTTAAAAAATAAAATTTATTATTTTATTGAGACTAATATTGACGAACTTCCCACTGTTTACTATTACAGTAATGGAACAGTTCCTTTAACTGGAGAATTGAGAGATGATCGGAGAATAAAAATAGGTGTGATGCGTCTTTCTCTTGATTTTGTCGAGTTTCTAAATATAAAAACAGAAAAACAATTTGGTGCATCGCTTTGGGTTAAAGCTAAAAGAATTTTTTATATGATCTTAATAATTCCTTTATTACCATTATTCATATTGTTTTATGGGGTTTATTATTTATTATCAGGTAAATATAAAGAAAACTACAGTTAACATCGGCTCATAAACTATGGCTTCTACCGGCTCACTCGGAAAATCCTATCGGATTTTCCTCAGGTCTGGGTTTTGTTTGCTAAATTAGTTGTTTAATCCACGCCACAGTTTATAGCCGTCAGCGTTGTAGAGCATTAGAATCGGAAATCCAATAGAATGTATATATTAGTAAAAGTTTTTCGGATTATAGTTTTAATACTAGCAGTTACTGTATTCTCCTTTCTTGTTTTTTCCTTTTTTCAAGAAGAAATAACTAAATCCCACCACCCGGAGCATCACGGGTTATTAGCTGGATTAAAATTTTTAATAAGTTCAACAGGAATTTTACTGAGTTTATTTATAATTACCGTTTCGTTGGCGGATTTTTATTTTCAGAGGGCTAAAATTAGCCTTATTAGTTTAGCATTAGGTACTTTAGCTATGATTTTCGCCTTATTTATTTAATATAAACGCTCTACAACATATAAAAACAATGCTTAAACCTGTCTCGAATCGAAAGTCCGTGCTCGCTTGCTTAGCGGTTTGTCCTGCGAACAATCAAGCTCGTCCGCTCGCAATGCTTTTTATAAGACGCTAAAAAAGTAAAATTAAACAATGAAAAAAACAGACCCGCCAATGGTTGTAACCCAAACTTTTCAAGTTTCTTCAGTAGCGCTTTGGAAAGCCATAACAGAAGTGAAACAGATGAAGCAATGGTTTTTTGAAAACATCAAAGCGTTTGAACCTGAAGTGGGTTTCAGTACAAAATTTGTTGTAGAAAACGAGGGTAAATTGTTTCCGCATCTTTGGGAAATCACTCAAGTAATTCCTTTAAAAAAAATAGCATACAACTGGAAGTATGAAGGATTTGCAGGTGACTCTTTTATGACTTTTGAAATATCGGAACAAGAAAAAGGCTCAATATTGAAACTAACACATACAGTCACACAAGACTTCCCCTCAAACATTCCCGAATTTACCCGTGAGAGTTGTATGGCGGGATGGGACTATTTTATCAGGCAACGCTTAAAGGATTATTTGAATTCACTAAAAGGGTAAAACCCAAAGAAAAAACATGTTGAAGAGAGAATTTCCAACACTAAAAACCGAGAGCTTACTTCTCAGGCAAATTACTGACAAAGACCTAAAAAACATTCACAAAGGGCTTTCAAATCCAGATGTCGTTAAATATTATGATATTAGTTTTGAAAGTATGGAAGCCACAAAAGAACAAATGAAATGGTTTGCCGATCTTGAAAAAACAGAAACCGGAATCTGGTGGGCCGTTTGCTCGCCTGACAATACCACTTTTTTTGGTGCCGGTGGGCTAAACAAAATATCAAAAGAACATAAAAAAGCTGAAATTGGCTTTTGGTTGTTACCTGAATTTTGGGGCCGAGGTATTATGACAGAAGCAATGCCGGCAATATGCGGTTACGGGTTTAAAAAACTTGGCCTCCACCGAATCGAAGGTCTTGTGGAGTCTGAAAATCACAACTGTAAAAACGCTATGTCAAAACTTGACTTCCAACACGAGGGAACGATGAAAGACTGTGAAATAAAAAACGGGAAATTTATTAGTGTTGACATCTACGCTAAAATAGCGTAGACACAAAAAGGCTGGAATATCTTTTAATGACCAATAAAAACTTTTTCTATCTTTATACTTCTCCCCCCACCTGCTTAAAATAAACCGTATGGAAAGCAGTATGCGTCTTAAAACTGAGTAATAACCAAACATTAGTTCGATTATGAAAACTTACCTTTTGTTTTTATTAGCTCTTCCACTATCTCTTTTTTCACAAGAAGAAGATGAAAAACAATTGCCGGAACCGTTTGCAACAAAATCGGTTTCCAATTATTCCGACGTTGAAGGTTGGGAAGATGGAAAGACACCCATAGCCCCTGAAGGTTTTATGGTTACTAAATATGCCGATGGTTTTGATAATCCCCGTTGGATGTATGTTACGCCCAATGGGGACATTTTAGTAGCGGAAAGCAATAGCAATTATAGCATTCTTAAACAAATTGGCGCTACCATTATAGGCGCCGGCAGTTCCAAAAACTTAGCAAAAAGTGCAGATATTATCACTTTATTGCGTGATATTGATAACGATGGCTTGCCTGAAATTAGAGAAACGTTGCTAACCAAAAAAGAAGGCCTTAATCAGCCTTTTGGAATGCTGGTTATCAATAACTGGCTTTATGTGGCTAATACAGATGCTATTCTACGTTACCCTTACAAAGCCGGACAAACAAAAATAACAGGGATGGGTGAGAAAATCACAAGCCTTCCCGCCGGAAAAATTAACCAACATTGGACTCGTAATATAATTGCCAATGCTGATAATTCCAAGATATATATTGCAGTGGGCAGTGGTGACAATATAGGTGAAAAGGGAATGGAGCACGAAGTAATGAAAGCCAATATTCTTGTAATGAATCCCGATGGAAGTGATTTACAAGTTTTTGCCTCTGGGTTAAGAAATCCGGTGGGAATGGATTGGGAACCCACAACAAACACCCTTTGGACTACTGTAAACGAACGGGACGAACTAGGCAATAATTTAGTACCCGACTATCTAACTTCCGTGGAAGAAGGCGACTATTATGGCTGGCCTTATACCTATTGGGGCAATCATCATGATCCTCGCGTTCCTGTACCGCCAAATGTGAAATTGAAAGATGCACTAGTGCCGGATGTAGATTTAGGTTCCCATACTGCTTCTCTGGGGTTGGTTTTTTATACCGCAGATGCTTTCCCACAAAAATATAGAAACGGCGCTTTTGTCGTACAGCACGGCTCCTGGAATCGTGATGTGTTATCCGGATATCGTGTGGTCTATGTCCCTTTTGAAGATGGAAAACCTGCAGGCAAACCAGAGGATTTTCTTACGGGCTTTATTATTGAACCGGATAAGGATGAAGTGCGCGGAAGACCCGTTGGCGCAGTGATATTGCCAGACGGCTCCATGTTAATAACCGATGATACAACCAACCATATCTGGAGGATTTCCTATAAAAAATAAACCTTGCTTCTAAAACTGCCACATGTCATATACGTTAAACGTTAAGTTCCTTTCTTCCCCCCACCAATAAAAAATTTTCCTATATTTATACTTATCCCCACACGTTTTAAAATCAACTTTATGGAAAGACAGTGTTTGGAATGTGGTGATAACCTCCGCGGGCGTGCCGACAAGAAGTTTTGCTGCGACACTTGTCGCAACAGCTACAACAACAAATTCAATAAAGACAGCAAAAATCTGGTGCGCAATATCAACAACGCGCTGCGTAAAAATTACCGCATCCTGGAAACTCTCAACCCCGAAGACAAAACCAAAACCACCCGCGACAAGCTGCTGGCACAGGGGTTTGATTTTAATTTATTCACGAGCATCTATACCACCAAAGCCGGCACGGTCTATTATTTTGTGTATGACCAGGGCTACCTGCCGCTGGAGAATGATTATTTTGCGCTTGTAAAACGTCAATAGATATTAGTGTTTATGAAAAAGAACAACTGGAGAAATTATCCAACGAAGAACTGGAGAAAAAAATTAAATCAGGCACCTCTGTGTTTT
>JBBDVI010000108.1:0-5833 GCA_040903465.1 Flavobacteriaceae bacterium | reverse complement strand
GAATATTGTCACACACCCATTTCAGTTTTTCTTCATAACCGGGACGGTCATCTATACTGAGACCCCGCAGCAATCCGCATTCACCAATGCCCGTGGATTTTTCATCCCTTATTTCCAAAAACCAGGTTTCCTTGGTGTGCAAAACACCGCGTGAAGTCCCGCCGGGCCATTTAAAATCTAGTATATGTTTTTTGAAGGTTGCGTTCAAGACATTGCCGGATAAATCATAACTCAATGCTCTCGCCTATTTCTAAAAGCATTAGGTCTTTATTGCAGTCATAAAATTTTCGCTTGGCTTCTTCATGATCGATTTCAATATAGCCGAAGGTATCATAATGACAGCCTATGATCTTGTCACATTCAATAAATGTGGAAGCCATAATGGCATCTTCAACACCCATGGTAAAGTTATCTCCTATGGGTAAGATAGCAATATCCAGACGTGTTTGCATGGGAATGAGTTTCATGTCCATAGTCAGGGCGGTATCCCCGGCAATGTAAATGTTCTTGTGCTCGCCTTCAATGACAAAACCGCCGGGCTGTCCGCCATAGCTTCCGTCAGGAAACGAACTGGTGTGAATGGCGTTGACATATTTTACCCTGCCGAAGTCAAATTCCCAGCTTCCGCCGTGGTTCATCGGGTGGACTTTCAGGTCTTTTGCTTCATAGTGGTTTGCAATTTCATAATTGGAGACAATAGTAGCCCCGGTATTTTTAGCAATGGCTTCGGCATCGAGGGTGTGATCCTGATGGGCGTGGGTCAACAAAATATAATCTGCTTTTAAACTGTTGATATCAATTTTGTCACCCACCAGCGAATTTCCGGTGATGAAAGGATCTATAATGATGTGTTTTCCTTTTATTTCCAGAGAAAAACTATTGTGCCCATAGTATGTTATTTTCATCTTTTATGCTTTTTAAGTTTTCGTCTTAAAGATACTAAAATCAAAAAGCCCCTTCAAATAAATAGTTTAAAATATGTTTTACCCGGACTTTTTTTAAAACAAAAAGTGACTAAAAAATATTTATATGCTTTCTTTTACAGCACGGCTGTAATAAAAAACAAAACAGAAAAGAGAAAAGTGCTGAGTGCAATTTTTTTGAGTTCGGGATCGAGGGTTTCAGGATTGCGGTTAAACATTACTGTTTTTGCGTGAACCAGAATAGGGATAAACGCCATCAAAGGCAAAAACCTCACGTAGCTGCCGCGACTGAGATAGAAAAAGATAAAGGCTGCGAAATATGCACAGATAAGCAGCGCAAAGTGATATTTTTTACTCTTCTCCGGTCCTAATATAACAACCAGCGTTTTCTTGCCCGATTTTGCATCAGAGACACGGTCACGCATATTGTTCAGGTTCAAAACAGCAGTGCTCAGCATCCCGATGGTAATGGCCGGCAAAAAAACAAAAACCGACAAATTCTGGGTGTAGAGAAAAAAACTTCCCACCACAGATAGCAAGCCAAAAAAGACAAAAACAAATAGGTCTCCCAAGCCACGATAACCGTATGCGGTGACTCCCACAGTATATTTAATAGCCGCTACAATGGAAGCGATTCCCAAAAGGAAAAACAAGATGAGATAGCTCAGATTGTCAGGTCCAAAAGCTTTATAAATAAGCACTATGGATAGAATTAGAGTCAATATCACCGTAATTGCTATACCCTTTTTGAGTTCTTTTTCGGTAAGCAAACCGCTTTGCAGTGCGCGTTTGGGTCCGATACGTTCCTCGTTGTCGGTCCCTTTGATACCGTCACCATAATCATTGGCGAAATTGGACAACACCTGAAACCCCAGGGTGGTAAGCAGTGCCAGGACAAAAATAACCAAGTCAAAAGCGCCGGCGTCCAATGCCATGGCCGAACCCGCGATAATACCTGAAAATGATAAGGGAAGTGTGCGCAATCGTGCCGCGTTGAGCCAGGCTTTTGTTTTGGACATATAGCTGTATTTGGATGCTGCAAAAATAGGAATTAAAAAGGTCTTTATCCAAAAACCTCCACAAGCAATTCCTTGAGCAAATCACCGTGACTCACATTGGCTGCCCCCACCCCTTTACTTTTCATATCGGTTTGCCTGATGGCTGCCACGATGCCACTCACTTTTCTCATCGGGTAATTTCTGGCGGCCTGTTGATAATCACTGACAAAATAAGGACTTACCCCTAAAGCACTTGCGGCTTTGCCTTTGTCGGTCAATGCGTGGTATTTTAAAACTTTCGTAAAAAAAGAATAGAGCAATGCCACCGTCATTTGAATGGGATTGTCTTTTGGGTTTTCTGAAAAATAGTTGATGATGCGAAAGGCTTTCTGGATGTCTTTACTGCCCAGCGCCTTTTGCAGTTCAAAATTATTGTAATCCTTGCTGATACCGATGTTTTCTTCAATAAGCTCAGGCGTGATTTGCTGCTCGGGTTTTAGGATTTGTGTGAGTTTTTCAAGTTCTTTGGCAATCTTGCTCAAATCATTGCCCAGAAATTCCACCAGCATCAGCGAGGCTTTTGGCGAAATTTTATAGCCTTTGGATGCCAGCATTCTGGTGATCCAGTCGCCCACTTTATTTTCATAAAGCTTCTTTTCGTCAAGCACAACACCGTTTGCTTTTATGGTTTTGTACAGCTTTTTACGTTTGTCGATTTTTTTGTATTTGTAACAAAGCACAAGAATGGTCGTGGGCTGAGGTTGCTCACAATAAGCGGTCAGGTTTTCAATGGTTCGGGCAAGTTCCTGGGCTTCCTTGACAATTATGACCTGATAGGAAGCCATCATTGGGTAGCGTTTGGCGTGGCTTGCGATATCATCTACCGTTACATCCTGACCGTACAGAACCATTTGATTGAAAGCTTTTTCATCTTCGGTAAGCACATTTTTTTCGATATAATCAGCCATAAAATCGATATAGTAGGGTTCTTCGCCTGTGAGCAGGTAAAGTGGTTTTAATTTTCCGGCTTTTATATCGTTTGCAATGCGTTTTACTTCTTCCATTGAAAAAAAATTATCATTTTTGTGCTATGCAAGAGCTTCATTTTCCTTCTTACAACTTTCGATTCAAAAGTAGCGAAAATAAAATTTCCATCTTTGATGAAATCCGCAAAAAGTTTGTGATTCTTACTCCTGAAGAATGGGTACGTCAGCATGTGGTTCACTTTCTGATAACTGAAAAGAATTTCCCGAAAAGCCACCTCAACGTAGAGAAAGAACTTGTTTTGAACCAGACAAAAAAACGATATGATGTGGTGGTCTTTAACAAAGACGGAAGTATCCACCTGATTGTCGAGTGCAAAGCCCCTCAGATCAATATAACCCAGGAAACCTTTGACCAAATTGCCCGCTACAACCTGAGCCTCAAAGCAAACTACCTAATGGTTACCAATGGTTTGTTGCATTATTACTGCCGACTTGATTATGAAAATGAACAATACGTTTTCTTAAAGCAGATACCGAAATATTCAGCCAGTTAAAAGTTTTTTAATTTTTTCCACAACGGCAGGAATTCAACTACTACCAAAAAGGAAATTGCAAATCCTTAAAGTTCCCTTAAAGGTTTTTATATTAAAATTTTGATGTCGTATCTTTAAAACGTAGCCTTTAATTGAACCCTATGCAAAATTTTGACGCTATCATTATTGGTTCCGGTCAGGCCGGAACACCTTTGGCTTTTAAACTCGCTTCTGAGGGACAAACCGTTGCACTCATTGAAAAAGACCGTCTGGGAGGCACCTGTGTCAATACCGGGTGCACACCCACCAAGGCCTATGTGGCAAGTGCCCGCCGTATGTGGGAGACGCAACATGCCAAACACCTTGGCATTGAAATTCCGGAGGGTAGTTTTGCTAACCTTCAAAAAATTAAAAATCGAAAAGATCTATTGGTCAATGAATCGGTTGACGGTATTCGCAAGGGAATAGAGAAAGAAAAAAACATCACCTATATTCACGGAAGCGCAATGTTTTGCGGTCCTAAAACCATTTCAGTCAATAACGAATTTCTGACGGCCAAAAATATTTATATCAACACCGGCGCACGTCCCAACATACCTGAAGCCTTCAGTCATCTTCCCTACCTTACCAATGCTGACATACTGGAACTGGAAACACTTCCTGATCACCTCATCATTATTGGCGGAAGTTATATAGGACTGGAGTTTGGGCAAATGTTCAGGCGTTTTGGCAGCAAGGTCACTATTATAGAGAAGGGAGATCAAATTACTGGCAAAGAAGACAAGTATGTCAGTGAAACCATCTTTGAGTTTATGCAGGAAGAAGGCGTTGACTTTCGGTTGAAAGCAACGTGTATTGGTGGGAAGAAGAATGATAACAACAGCATTACGGTAAGTATTGACTGTGACGACAATCCCAAGGAAATTACCGGAAGCCACCTCCTTCTCGCAGTGGGAAGGGTTCCCTATACTGACATCCTGAACCTGAAAGCTACAGCAATAAAGACAGATGATAATGGGTACATCACTGTAAACGATAAACTCGAAACCAATATTCCCGGCATCTACGCTCTGGGGGACTGCAACGGTAAAGGAGCTTTTACGCATACGGCATACAATGATTATGAGATAATCACCGCAAATACCTTTGAAGGAAAAGATCGTAAGGTTTCAGACCGTATTCTTACTTACGGGCTTTATGTGGATCCTCCCCTCGGTCGGGCAGGCTTGACCAAAAAAGAAGCCGTGAAGCAGGGTTTTGAGGTGCTGGAAGCATTTCGCCCCATGAAAAAAGTGGCCAGAGCCAAAGAAAAAGGCGAGACCAATGGTTTTATGCGTGTACTTATCGATGCCAAAACAGATAAAATACTGGGTGCTGCCATCCTGGGCACCGGCGGAGATGAAATCATCTCAAGCCTCCTTAGCCTGATGTATGCAGATGCACCTTATACCACCTTTCGCGACAGCGTGATTCCCCACCCCACTGTGTCTGAGTTAATTCCTACTATGCTCGAAAATTTAAAAAAAGTGTAACTTTAAAACAAAAAAAATATGAAAGCGATCTGGAACGAAACCATTATTGCCGAAAGCGAGCAAACCGTTGAAGTAGAAGGTAATCATTATTTTCCTCCCGAAGATGTCAAGACCCAATATTTAAAACCCTCTGATACCCATACAGAATGTCCATGGAAAGGGCAAGCGAGTTATTATACACTGGAGGTTAACGGAATTACAAATCCTGATGCCGCCTGGTATTATCCGGAACCCAAAGAAGCTGCTGAAAAAATCAAAGGTTATACTGCCTTTTGGAAAGGGGTGCAAGTTAAAGAATAAAGAAATTTCAAAAAATGAAATACACCATCAATCAAGACAAGCTCACAACGCAGTTTAAAAATACCCGGCAGCGGTCTGAAGACATTTGCAAACCTCTGGTAACAGAAGATTATGTCCCCCAGCCCATCACAGATGTATCTCCGCCTAAATGGCACCTGGCACATACCACTTGGTTTTTTGAACAGTTTGCGTTGCTTCCCCATTTTAAGGGCTACCGTATTTTTGATAAGCAGTTTTCCTATCTCTTTAACAGCTATTACAACAATATGGGCGACAGGTCACAAAGGTCTGAACGGGGGTTTATGACCCGTCCCACAGTTAAGCACGTCTACAACTACAGAAAATATGTAAAAGACCATATGCTGCAATTGCTGGACTCAGAATGCCCGCAGGAAGTGCTTTTTCTGGTGGAAGTGGGTGTCAATCACGAGCAGCAACACCAAGAATTGCTGATATATGATATCAAATACATTTTGGGCAACCAGCCCACTTTTCCCGAATATGGTTCTTCTTACGTGCTTGAAAAAGAAACGCATGAAAAAAAATGGATAAACATCGCTG
>JBBDVI010000107.1:0-5845 GCA_040903465.1 Flavobacteriaceae bacterium | reverse complement strand
GAGCCCCGTCCACCTGATCGCTCAGATCTTTTCCGCCCATATGGCGGTAAATGGCGGTACGCCAGTCGCGACCGTAACCGGCACTTCCGCGGTAGTCAATATCTAAAACCGTATAGCCTAAATCTGTCAATAAATTGTGAAACATATATTCCCTGAAATATGAGGACCACCATTTGTGCACATTTTGCAAATATCCCGCACCGTGTACAAAAATAACGGCAGCACCATTTTTGACGTCATCGTCAGGTGTGTAAAGCCGTGCAGGAACTTTGACACCGTCTGAAGCCGTGAAATGGATATAGTTTGGATCGCGCCAGGGGTATTCCTTAAACTCTTCAGACTTCCCGTTTGTTAAGGGTGTTTCCTTGACATTAGCAATGTTGGGTTTATAAATCAGTTCCCAGGGTTGATTGCTGTATGAATAGCGAATGGCGAGATGTTTTTCGTCAGGAGACAAACTTACTTCATTGTTTCCGGTGAGCATGGTTAGTCTTTCCATATTTCCGCCATAGAGCGGCATTTTATAAAAATGGCGTTCACCGGGATCTACTTCAGAAGTGGTAAGGTACCAGTGTTTTTTATCTTTGGAAATAAACGGATCAAAGACTTCATAAGTGCCTGCTGTGAGGGCTGTTTTTTTGTCTGTAGTCACATCGTGAATATACAGATGAGAATAGCCTGTCGCTTCAGATTGATAGTAAATGTGCTTGTTGTCAGGCAGCCAACCCATGGTGCCTCCGCCCATCGACCAGCCTATTCCGGGGCCTGCAATCCAGGCTTCGTCCCGCTGCCGGTCCAGTGATTCCAGTTCACCCGTTTGGAGGTTTAATTTTGCAATCCAGCGGTCTTTGTTGTCTTTGGAACGCACATTGACAATGGCATGATTTCCGTTATCAGAAAAATAGGCACGTGAAAGGTAAACTTCGCGTTCTTTGGCCTCCCACTCTTTATCGGGATAATCCTTTGTGTAGTCCGGTAAATCTGTAATGCCGGGTAGGTTGTTTGTTTTTACCAGATAAACGGTGTCTTTCTTAAGATTGTAAACAGCAAGCTCTACAAGGGTTTTTTCTTCACCCACCTTGGCACGTGTTTTCAAATCGACGGTATAACCTGAGGCATCGATAAAATCAGGAACGATAGTTCTTTCAGATTCACCACGGGTAATAAGATTGAAAGTGACAAAGTCTGCACGGGGCGAAACCTGCAGGTTTGAAACTGATTTTTTACCTGCATAAAATGTATAGGGGTCTTTTTCTTTTGTCATTTCACGGTAGCTGTCACGTTTTTCTTTGGTATCCTCCCTCTTTTTGATAACACCCAGCAATTCGATATTCTCTTTTTTTACCCAGTTTTTTTTATCAGAGCCGGCATCTTCTTTTTCTTTCTTTTCTTCACCTGAACTGATATTGGTGAGTTTTACAAGTGTACCGGAATCCAGGGAATATACATAGCCGTTGTTATCATACTCAAAGGCAATTTTATTTTCATCGGCTAAAAAAGTGGCGTTGTTAATACGGCCCGGCAATTGAATCAAATCTCTTTCTGTTCTTTTTTTAATGTCATAAAGCTTTATGGTGTTGTTTCGCACATATAGCTTTTGTGACTTGTCTCGGTTGTAATTTCCAAAAGAGGGGATGAGCTCTTTTTCGGTTTTCCAGTTTACTTTTTCAATAACATTGGGTTTTTTTACGGCGATGCGGTATAATGAATCTTCAGGGTCATTGTCCTGATTGTATTTAAAGTAGATATACTCACTGTGCTCCCCCCATTTGATGTCTGACGGGAAAGTTCCCATCCATCGGGGGTCTTGCATTATTTTTTCAACGGAAAGATCACTTTGTTGTGCGTAGAGGTTGGGCAAAGCCAATAAGAAAAGAAGAACGAAAAAGAATTGGTTGTGCATTTTTTGTCAGTTTATTTTAATGAATTTACGAATCTACATAATTTTTAATAAATCATTTTGGTGGTTTATGCTGTTTTTGCTTTCGCGAAAGCGCAATAATTGTTTGAATATTAAAAAATTAATACTACTTTTGCACTCCTTTTTGCAACGGATGAAAATAAAAAGGAATTATTAAAAAAAATAGATACTAACACTTCTGTGTTTCAGTTGTATAAAATTTTCAGAAGATACAGAATACAAATTTAAATTATCAGCAATGGCTGAAGAAATCAAAAACGAAGAAGTACAAGTAGAGGAATCTGCGAATACTCAAGAAACCAAAAAGGAAGTTTCTAAAAAAGAAGCGAATCCTGATCAATTTTTAAAAGAATTCAACTGGCACAATTACGAAGAGGGAATCGAAGTAATTGACGAACAAAAGCTGGAAGAATTTGAAAAACTGGTTGCAGAAAATTTTGTAGATACTCTTGATGACGAGGTTGTTGAAGGAGAGGTTATCCACATTACAGACCGTGATGCTATTATTGACATCAACGCAAAAAGTGAGGGTGTAATTTCCCTTAATGAGTTTCGCTACAATCCTGACTTAAAAGTGGGAGACAAAGTGGAAGTCTTGATTGATGTTAGGGAAGACAGCACAGGTCAACTGGTTTTATCTCACAGAAAAGCAAGAACTATCAAAGCGTGGGATCGTGTCAATGATGCACACGACAATGCCACAATCGTAAACGGTTATGTTAAGTGCAGAACAAAAGGAGGAATGATTGTAGATGTTTTTGGCATCGAAGCATTCTTACCGGGTTCTCAAATTGACGTGAAGCCAATTCGTGATTATGATGCATATGTTGGAAAAACAATGGAATTCAAAGTTGTGAAAATCAATCATGAGTTCAAAAACGTTGTTGTTTCGCACAAAGCGCTTATTGAAGCAGATATTGAAGAACAGAAGAAAGAAATCATTGGTCAACTGGAAAAAGGACAAGTATTAGAAGGTGTTGTTAAAAACATTACTTCTTACGGTGTGTTTGTTGACCTTGGAGGTGTTGATGGATTAGTCCACATCACTGACCTTTCTTGGAGCAGAATCAATCACCCGAATGAGATTGTTGAATTGGATCAAAAACTTAACGTAGTAATCCTTGACTTTGATGAAGATAAGACAAGAATCCAGTTAGGTTTAAAACAATTGAACGCTCATCCATGGGAAGCATTGAGCTCTGAACTTAAAGTGGGAGATAAAGTAAAAGGTAAAGTAGTTGTTATTGCAGACTACGGTGCATTTATTGAAGTAGCAGACGGTGTTGAAGGATTGATTCACGTGAGTGAGATGTCATGGTCAACGCATCTACGCAGCGCACAGGACTTTGTAAAAGTGGGCGATGAAGTAGAAGCTGTTATTTTAACACTTGACAGAGAAGAACGTAAAATGTCTCTTGGTATCAAGCAATTGACACCAGATCCTTGGACAGATATCACCAGCAAATTCCCTGTAGGTTCAAAACACAAAGGAGTAGTGAAAAACTTCACAAACTTTGGAGTATTTGTTGAACTTGAAGAAGGAATTGACGGATTGATTTATATTTCTGACTTATCGTGGACCAAGAAAATTAAACACCCAAGTGAGTTCACCAATGTGGGTGACACACTGGAAGTTGTTGTTCTTGAACTTGATGTTGAAGGTCGCAAATTGAGCCTTGGTCACAAACAAACCGAGACCAATCCCTGGGATAAATATGAAGCTGAGTTTGCTTTAGGCACAAAACACACAGGAGCCATTTCTGAGATTGTTGACAAAGGTGCAACGATTGAGTTTAATGAAGATGTGGTTGCATTTGTTCCTGCCCGTCACCTTGAAAAAGAAGATGGCAGCAAATTGACAAAAGGAGAAACTGCCGAATTCCAAATTATTGAATTTAACAAGGAGTTCAAAAGAGTAGTTGCCTCTCATACTGTAATTTTCAGAGAAGAAGAATCAAAGAATCTTAAAGAAGCCGTGAAAAAGCAAGCAGATGCTGCTGCTGAATCTAAGCCAACTTTAGGAGATGCTAATGAAAAATTACAAGCATTGAAAGATAAAATGGACGGTAAAAGTTAATTTTTAAATCCATTTATAATAAATGAAAAGGACTGTCAGCGATGACAGTCTTTTTTTTACATAAAATCAAACAAGGAGAATGTCCATTCACTTTCTTTTTTTTTGATTACTTTTGTTTTAAAGAAATGTACACCAACCTATGAGTCAAAAAGTGTTGCTTAACGAAAAAGAAGTCCACATTGCTCTTCATCGGTTAGCCTGCCATCTCATTGAAAACCACGATACCTTTCAGGATACTGTTTTAATAGGAATTCAACCCAGGGGAACCTTTCTGGCCAATCGCCTTAAATCTATTTTAGAAACCGAATACAAAATTAAAAACATCCCACTGGGATATCTCGACATCACTTTTTTCAGGGATGATTTCAGGCGTGGTGAAAAAACCCTGGAAGCCAATAAAACTAAGATTGACTTTCTGGTTGAAGACAAAAAAATAGTTTTTATTGATGACGTGTTGTATACCGGAAGAAGCATTCGTGCAGCACTAACGGCAATCCAATCTTTTGGGAGGCCATCAGGCATAGAGTTGCTCACTTTGATAGACAGAAGGTTTAGCAGGCATTTGCCCATACAACCTGATTACAGGGGGAGACAAGTGGACGCCATAAAAGATGAAAAAGTAAAAGTGTGCTGGAAAGAAAATGAAGGCGAAGATGGAGTGTATCTGGTGAAAAGTTAAAACCAAACCAACAATAATTTAAAGTAAATAAATATAATGAGTGAATTAAGTGTCAACCACTTATTAGGAATAAAATACCTGACTCCGCAGGACATCAATCTCATATTTGAGACGGCAGATCATTTCAAGGAGGTCATCAACCGTCCCATAAAGAAAGTTCCTTCACTTCGTGACATTACCATTGCCAACCTCTTTTTTGAAAACAGTACCCGAACGAGATTGTCTTTTGAGCTGGCCGAGAAACGCCTTTCGGCAGATGTAGTCAATTTTTCTGCTGCTTCGTCATCCGTAAAAAAAGGGGAAACACTCATTGATACAGTTAACAATATTCTTTCCATGAAAGTGGATATGGTCGTGATGCGCCATCCCAATCCGGGAGCGGGCGTTTTTCTCTCCCAAAACATCAAAGCAAGCATCATCAATGCCGGTGACGGGGCTCACGAGCATCCCACACAAGCATTGCTGGATTGTTATTCCATCAGGGAGCGTCTGGGTGATGTCTCCGGGAAAAAAGTGGTGATTGTGGGTGACATCCTGCATTCACGTGTGGCGCTTTCAAACATTTTTGCGTTGCAATTGCTTGGCGCAAAAGTAAAAGTATGCGGACCCAAAACCTTAATACCAAAATACATCGAAAAGTTGGGGGTTGAGGTGGAAGGCAACTTAAAAAAAGCGCTCGAATGGTGTGATGTGGCCAACATGCTAAGAGTGCAAAACGAGCGGATGGACATCAGTTATTTTCCCTCTGTCAGGGAATATACCCAGCAGTATGGAGTAAACAGGGCTTTGCTGGATTCGCTTTCAAAAGAAATTGTCATTATGCACCCAGGGCCCATCAACCGTGGTGTGGAGATTACCAGTGATGTGGCAGACTCCGGGCAATCCATTATTTTACATCAGGTCGAAAACGGTGTGGCCATCAGGATGGCTGTCATTTATTTATTGGCTTCTAAAATCAAACACGATGAAGGTAAGTAAACACAAAACATTTCAGTTAATTGAAGATGAAAAAGATGATGTTTCAGATTTTGGCACTTTTCTGGAATATATCATACCAAAAGAATTTGCCGGTGAGAATGTAGTGGTCGATCTTTTGAAATATGATGCGATGACACTTCCGGAACTCCTGAATTTCCTGATAGTATCAAACAAACACCGCGCACGAAAA